>JAZUOR010000308.1:0-4404 GCA_045604745.1 Acutalibacteraceae bacterium
GTTAAGATCGGACTGTGCAGGAAAGAATGCCGGTCATCTGTGCCGCTTCCGGCTGACGTCTTTGATGTTCCCGCGGATATCGTGGTTTACGGCTGAGTTCTTCAGCAGTTGCCGGAGCAGCCCAGAGCGACGATGATGAGAATAAGGATCCACATCAGGCATTCTTCATTCTTGAGAATATTGCACAGACACATTTCAGTTCACCTCACTTTGAGATTTGCTACATAATATGTTGGTTGCACGCATGATGTTACGGCGTTTGCGTATAACCCTTATTTTGCATATAACCCTGCGAAAGGAGTATTTTTCACGTTCTGCGTGAAAAAGTACATGACATGAGCAATAATAACAACAGAAATAACAGACCCTCCGGAGGTCAGAACCGCCAGAACGGTCAGCCGGGCTACCGTGGCCCTCAGCAGGGCGGTCAGCGTCCCGCAAATCCGCAGCACGGTCAGATGCGTCAGCAGAGACCAGATTATTCCAATAATCAGAGTTACGACAGCAATCGCTTTGTGGTCAGTATTTCCGATGACGATTACGAAAACGACGGAAGCACCGGACGCAGCAAAAACGATCGCTCCAACCAGCGTTATCAGCGTCTGGCACCGCAGCAGCGCAGCCAGAACAACGCACAGAATACCGGCATGATGCGCAGGGATGTACCTGTTTCCCGTACCCGCATAGTCACTTCGCCCGCCGGTGAGAAGTATGAGCTTCCGGAGGAAAGCGCACTGCCTCCGAAGCTTCTGCGCAAACAGCAGCGCAATCCCAAAAGCAGAGGCTGCGTTGTGGCTGTGGTCTACGCCATCATTGTTGTGTCAATTTCCGCTCTGCTTGCTTTTTATCTGATAGTTGGTATCAACGACATGTTCGGTCTGGTCAAGGAGGAAATGGAGGTCGTCGTCACCCTTGAAGACGGCGCAACGCTCGACGATGTCACCAAGATTCTTGAAGACAACGGTGTAGTGGATTATCCTTTCTTCTTTAAAATGTACGCCAGTCTGACCATGGACGACGACTTCAAGCACGGTGAGTTCACGCTTAACGCAAAGTCGGACTATGACATGATAATCCGTAAGCTGACCCGTCCGTCAACTGCGGATAAGAGCGTTGTCAAGGTCACAATACCTGAGGGTCTCAACCTTGAGCAGATTGCTGATATCCTTGAATACAACTGCGTGTGTGAAAAGGAAGCCTTCTTCAACACAATTGCCACCTATGAATACAAGTGGGATTTCTATAAGGATATTCCTAAGGACGAGGAGAAGCGTGTTTACAAGCTTGAGGGCTATCTCTTCCCGGACACCTATTCCTTCTACATCTGGGAGGGCTCGGTTTCCGCTATCAACCGTCTGCTGGATGGTTTTGACATCCGCGTACTCAAGAATGAAGAGCTTGACTTCAAGAACAAGGCAAGCAAGCTTGGTATGACTATGGACGAAATCATAACCATGGCATCCATAATTGAGCGTGAGGTTCCCGATCCTGAGCAGATGAAGAACGTCGCTTCGGTCTTCTACAACCGTATGAACAACCCAAGCCACGAGGGCACCGGCGGCAGACTGCAGTCGGATGCAACCATGTGGTATCCGTATCCCACAAAGGCGGCTATGCTGGAGAGTGAAACTCTGACCGACGAGCAGAAGAAAAACTGGGAGTCGCCCAATTACGACACAACAATGTTCTCCGGACTGCCTGTCGGCCCGATCTGCTGTCCCAGCCTTAATGCTATTACAGCTGCTCTTAATCCCAACGACACCAATTACTATTTCTTCTATACCGCTGAGGATGCACAGGGTGTCATGCAGTATTACTACTCTTCCACTTACGATCAGCATGCTGCAAATTATTAAGGTGCGGCAATGATGATCAAACCTGAGATTCTTGCTCCTGCCGGAAGTCCGGAGAGCTTTGATTACGCCCTTGCCTACGGAGCGGATGCGGTATATCTTGCCGGAAAAAGCTTTGGTATGCGTTCGGGTGCAAACAATTTTGATTCCGATCAGCTGCGGGCAGCCGTCAAGACTGCCCGCAGCCGCGGCGTGAAGGTGTATCTGACCTGCAACACGATTCCGCGTGAATATGAGCTTGACGGTCTTGTGCAGTTCATGAAGACTGCCGCAGATGCCGGTGTTGATGCATTTATTATCGGCGATATGGGCGTTTTTGACCTTGCACGCAGATTTGTTCCTGATGTGCCGGTACACATTTCTACGCAGACAGGCGTTGCCAACAGCGCAGCGGCAAACCTGCTGCACTCGATGGGCGCAAGCCGTGTTGTACTGGCAAGGGAACTTTCTCTTGATGAGATCAGATCCATCAGGGCAAACACCCACCCTTCACTGGAAATTGAAGCTTTTGTTCATGGTTCCATGTGCGTATCTTTTTCCGGCCGATGCCTGCTTTCAAACTATCTGACAGGCAGAGATGCCAACAGGGGTGACTGCGCACAGCCGTGCAGGTGGAAATATGCCCTTATGGAGGAAACACGACCGGGCGAATATTTTCCGATCGGTGAGGATGAGCACGGCACTCATATTCTTAACTCAAGAGATATGTGCATGATAAACCACATCGACAAGCTTGCAGAGGCGGGCATAACCAGCTTCAAAATCGAGGGCAGAGCAAAATCCTCGTATTATGCTGCTGTGGTTACCAATGCCTATCGCTGTGCTGTGGACGAATATGCCGCATATCTGGAAAGCGGCAGCAGTGATCCGTTTGTGCTTCCGGCATGGATAGCCAACGAGGTCATGACAGTAAGCCACAGAGAGTACGCCACAGGTTTCTATTTTGGCAATGCTCCCGGTCAGGTCTATGACAACGGAGGATACGTAAGGGAGTATGAGGTTGCAGCTGTGGTTGAAAGCTGGGATAACGGACGGCTGACCGCTCGTCAGCGAAACCGCTTCTTTGAAGGAGATACCCTTGAGATTGTCCGTCCGGGGCAGAAGCCGGAAGAACTCGTTGCCTGCTCCATGACCAACGCAGATGGTGAACCGATATCTGCCACTCCTCATCCGGACATGGTGTTTTCCATGCCCTGTGAAACACCGCTTGAGCCGCGCACCATACTGCGCCGAAGAAAATTAAACACGACAAATAATGCGCCCGCAGCCGGACATGCTTATTGTTAGCAAGCATGCTTCTGCTGCGGGCTTGTTCATTATTCTGTTTCTGGAAGTGTAGAGATGCAAAAAAGAGTGCCCTTTCTGTTTTTCTGTATGACTCTGCTTGCCTTTGTCATAATGGCGCATACGCTGGATATTGCTCTGACGCCGCAGTATGTGCAGGCTGCCGGCAGCCAGTGTGTGTACAATCTTACCGTCTGCACCTCAAGAGGCAGAATATACGACACAAAAATGCGTTCTCTTGCCGGAGGAAGGCTTCAATACAGGGCGCTTATTGTTCCTTCGCGGGACACGACAGTCAGGCTGACAGGAGTCCTTGAGCCGGAAAAGCTGCTGGAACTGAAGGATGCACTGACCGGAAACCATCCCTTTGTATGTGACGTTGCCGATGCTTCTGCGCACGGAAACGGGGCGGTCGTTCTGCCGGTACAGAAGCGATATGCTGCCAACTGTGTTGCTGTTCATACGGTTGGTTATCTCGGCAGCGACGGACATGGAGTTTCAGGTATTGAGAGGGCCTACGACAAATATCTGTCCGGAGTATCGGGTGCTGTATTCGCTCGGTTCACGGTTGATGCCACAGGCTCAGGACTGGCTGGTATACAGCCGGAAATAACCGACACGACAGATAATTCTCTTGCAGGTGTTGTGCTTACGATAGATACTGACATCCAGCTGCTTGCGGAGCAGGCGGCAGAGCTGTATCTTGAGAAAGGTGCAGTTGTTATTATGGAGGCAGACACCGGCAAAATCAGGGCAAGTGTCAGCGTACCGGATTTCAGCCAGGAGGACATAGCCTCTGCGCTTGAAATGCAGGGTTCACCATTGGTTAATCGAGCCATTTCGTCATATGACATGGGCTCGGTGTTCAAGATTGTGGTGGCGGCAGCGGCACTGGAAGCAGGGATTGGAGCTGATTACTCCTGCTGCTGTACGGGAAGCGTCGATATAGGCGGAAATGTGTTCCACTGCGCTAACCGAAACGGACATGGAGAACTGGATATGGAGCAGGCATTTGCCCGGTCGTGCAACACATATTTTATCGAGCTGGCACAAAAGATTGGTGGAGAGAAGATACTTGACTATGCCCGAAGATTCGGTTTTGGAAAGTCAATTATCCTTGCTGACGATTACAGAACCTCAGCAGGCTGTCTGCCGGATTCAGACACGTTGAAGCTTCCGGCTGCACTTGCCAATTTTTCCTTTGGACAGGGAGAGCTTATGGCTTCACCGACACATGTTGCTGCAATGACGGCTGCGGCGGTCAACG
>JAZUOR010000309.1:0-5281 GCA_045604745.1 Acutalibacteraceae bacterium
GACATGGCTACGATCCGACTTTGAACACATCGGTGAACCAGTATTTGCTGTCGGTGCTCATCACGCCGTCTATCCATGTGTGGTTGTTGGCGGGGATGGCCTTTTCCGTGTCAAGGAAGAATCCGGCACCGGTGACGATCATGCCCTTTGCGTCCGGCTCGAACCAGCCCTCGCTGTCGCCGCCGTTATACTGACCGCCGTTGGTGGCGTCGTTCATTACAGGCAGGCCGTCGGGGTTGGTCATGGACCAGCGCACGAAGCCCATACCGTTCTCGTCCAGCATGTACTCCTCAACGGTGAAGGTGTAGCCGCACAGCTCAAGGGTCTGTCCGCTGTTGTGGATGTATTCCTCAACTGAGGCGGTTTCCTGCTCGGTGTCACCGTCACGCCAGACGGCGTTGACAAAGTCGTAGTGAGTCAGAGTGTAGCCAAGCACGCTGCCGGCGCACAGAATCATGGCTGCAGCGGCGGCGATGACCAGCCAGAATCGGCGGTCGCCGGTGATTATTTTTTTCATAGTCGGTTCCTTTCTGCGGGTGCGGCGGATATGATCATATGCCTCCTCCAGCCGCTGAGCGGTAGAGGGTTCCACAGGAATATCACCGCCCAGAATGGTGCGCAGACCATCGTCGGTAATCATTTTTACATACCGCCTTTCTCAAATGTTGCGCGAAGCTGCTCCCTTCCGCGCTTGAGCCGGCTGCCAACCGTTCCCGGCGGCAGTCCGAGTATGGAGACTATTTCGCGGATTCTGAAGCCCTCGCCGTAATAAAGAATGAACACTGGCCGATACTGCTCCTCAAGGCAGTCAACAAGGCTGAAAAAGTCCTGCTGGTCAAAGCTGCTCTCTGCAGGCTGCTCGCTGATGCTTTCCAGTGGCACGACCCGGCTGCGTTGACGGAGTATATCGGTGCATTTGTTGATGAGTATGCGCACCAGCCAGGTGCGGAAGTATACAGGCGAGCGCAGCTGGCCTATGTTTTCCCAGCAGGAAAGCACTGTGTCTGCTACCGCGTCGTCGATGTCCATCTGTTCGCGCAGATATCCGCGGGCTACCTTGCAGAGAGTCTGACGCTGGCTGTCCATCAGGCTGATGAAAGCCTCGGCGTCGCCCTGCTGTGCCTGCCTTATCAGGTCGGTCACACACTCACCTCCATTCGAAAATGATAACCGGTTTTCATTGTCACATATTAGACGGCGCAGGTGGTGTATTTTTTGCAAATATTTTTTCATCAGCACCAAAATAACCGACGGCATGCAACTTTATCGCGCTGAAGCTTGCATTTTGAAGAAGGCTAATTTATAATGTACTATATCCGCAAATTCTGCCGTTCGGCGGTGCGTGTTGATTTGAAGCACCACCTGCGGCACAGGCTGTGCACCGAAGACGGGTCTGCACCCGTCCGGAAATATTAATCTGGAGGTAACTCACCATGAACACCGCATCCCTCAAAAAGTACGTTGCGGAGTTTATCGGCACCTTTGTGCTGGTTTTCTTCGCCTGCGGAACCGCCGCTGTCGTCGGCTGCTCTGCTGAAAACGGCACCGGCTATCTGCTGACCGCTCTGGCCTTCGGTCTGGTCATCGTAGCCATGGCTTACTCCATCGGCAACATTTCCGGATGCCACATCAACCCCGCTGTTTCCATCGCAATGCTCGTCAGCAAGAAGATGACTGTCAACGATTTCTTCGGCTACGTCATCGCTCAGTTCCTCGGTGCCATCGCCGGTGCTGCTCTGCTCATCCCCTTTGTCGGCAAGGAGAGCGGTCTGGGTGCCAACGCCCTGTATGAAGGCAATGTCTGGCTGTCCATGCTCATCGAAGTCATCCTGACCTTCGTTTTTGTCGTTGCTATTCTGGGTGTCACCTCCAAGGTAAACAACGGTGCAGTTGCCGGTATCGTTATCGGTCTGAGCCTGACCCTTGTTCACATCCTCGGCATCTCCTTCACCGGCACTTCCGTAAACCCCGCCCGCAGCTTCGGCCCTGCCGTTCTTCTCGGCGGCGACGCTCTGAGCTGTGTCTGGGTTTTCATCCTTGCTCCTCTGGTAGGCGGCGTTCTGGCTGCTGTTGTTTACAACTACCTCGCCTCTGAGGAAAAGTAATTAACGAATAAGCTGACCGGCTGTCGTAAATGCACGACAGCCGGTTTTCTGTAAGCCAATATTGTGAACGGAGGAACGACAATGGGCTTTTTGTTCAGCAGAAAGGGAAGTCTGATAAGCGAATGGTTCCTTCTGCTCCGTGATTATGGAGGGATAACCGCCGGCACGATGGTGGATGTGAGCCTCTATGAGGGACGGCTGTTTGTGTGTCCGGTACTGTGCCGGAGGAAAGGGATCGTACTGCCTTATTCCCGTATATCTGACGTACTCTATGCCGACAGAACTCATTTGCTGGCACATAAACCTTCCACGGCTATATCAAGAGCGTTTGCATGCGGGATGCTGCTGGGATATCCGGGAGCAGCGGCGGGCGCGGCAAGTGCGTTTGGCAAGCGTAAAAGAGCAAGGACATATTTTGCCATAGGCTGCCGCTCAGATGCAGGTGAAGGCTCAGTGATATATATGGAGGATACCCGGCACTTCAAAGGCCGCAGACTTGCGCAAAAACTCAGAGAACTGACCGGAATCGAATAACATATGCAGAAAATCCGCCGCAAAGAGCCTTGTGTGCTCCACGGCGGATTTTTTGGTTTATGACTGGCCTTTATTCCATGCCGCCGCCCTTCATAGGCGACAGGGCATGCTGACTGAAAAACTTCAGCACGCCGCTTCGGTATTTCAGCTCAGTTTTTTTCCAGCGGGTACGGCGTTCTTCCAGCACTGACTCTATCTCGTCCGGCGTTTTTTCCACGCCCTTTATGCCGACTATCTCCAGTCGGCGTTCCTTTATGTCGATACGGATAAGGTCGCCCACTTCCACCAGAGCAATGGGTCCTCCCTCTGCGGCCTCAGGAGATACGTGACCGATGGAGGGGCCGGTGGAAGCGCCGGAGAAACGACCGTCGGTGATAAGAGCGATGGAACGCCCCAGCTGCGGGTCGGAGGATATTGCCTCGGAGGTGTAGAACATCTCCGGCATACCGGAGCCCTTGGGACCCTCATAACGGATAATGACCGCATCGCCTGCGCGGATATCGTGACGCAGCACCGCCGCAAGAGCGTCCTCCTCGCAGTCAAAGGGACGGGCACGCAGCACAGCGGAGAACATCTCTGCGGGGCATGCGGTGTGCTTTATAACAGCGCCGTCCGGAGCAAGATTGCCCCTGAGAATGGCAATGGCGCCGTCAGTGCCGATGGCTTTGTCATATGGACGGATGATATCCTCCCAGTGAAGACCGACCCTTGCACAGGCCTCGTCGCAGCGGTCATAGTAGCCGTTTGCTCTGAGCTCATCGAGATTTTCGCCCAGTGTCTTTCCGGTGACGGTCATTGCGTCAAGGTGCAGCACCGGACGTATCTCCTCCATCACTCGCGGCACACCGCCGGCGTAGGTGAAAAACTGAGCCGGCCAGCGTCCTGCGGGACGGATATCCAGCAGATAGTGGGCGCCTCTGTGCAGGCGGTCAAACATCTGGGCATCAAAGTCAATGCCGAATTCGCGGGCGATGGCAGGAATGTGCAGCAGACTGTTGGTGGAGCCGGAAATGGCAGCGTGAACCATGACGGCGTTCTCAAAGGATTTGACCGTCACGATATCTCTTGGACGCAGTCCCGTTCGCGCAAGAGCCATTATCTGCTCGCCCGCTCTGCGGGCAGCGTCGGTCAGCTCGCTGCTCATGGCAGGCAGCAGAGCCGTTCCCGGCAGCATAAGTCCCAGTGCCTCGCCCATTATCTGCATGGTGGAGGCGGTGCCCATAAAGGAGCAAGCTCCGCAGCTGGGACAGGCGTGCTGCTTGTACCATTGCAGCTTCTCTTCGGTTATCTCGCCACGGGCACACTGTGCGGCATAAATTCCGATCTGCTCAAGAGTGAGCAGGTCGGGACCTGCGTCCATAACGCCGCCGGTGACCAGAATGGAAGGCATATTTACCCGACCGATGGCCATGAGGTGCGCCGGTACAGCCTTGTCACAGCTGGAAATGAACACTCCGCCGTCAAAGGGAGTGGCTCCGGCGTGTATTTCGATCATGTTGGCGATGGTGTCGCGGCTGACAAGGGAATAGTTCATACCGTCATGTCCCTGAGCCATACCGTCACATATGTCGGTGGCAAAATAGCGGGCTGCCTTGCCTCCATTTTCTGCAACGGACTTTACCGTTTCCTCCACAAGCTCAAGAAGATGGGCGCTGCCGGGGTGACTGTCGCCAAAGGTGCTTTCAACCATAATCTGCGGACGTGAAAGGTCCTCCACTGTCCAGCCCATGCCCATGCGCAGTGGATCCTGTTCAGGAGCTTTTGCGCGGATATCCTGACTTATCATAATAATTCCTCCGCAATGCCCATCAATCAAAGGTCTGAATACGGGTGATGCGAACGTCCTTTATTTCAAGACCACCTACGGCGAAGAAGAACTTGATATAGAAGATCAGCCTGCGGTAGATCTCGCGGGTGTGGAGGGTGAGTGTGCGCCATTCCTTTTCGCCGCCGTTGAGCGTCCATGAGCCCATGAGCTGGGAGTCAACGAACACCGAGACGGGCAGCTGAGCCGTGTCGGGAACGGAATCGGAGGCGCGGCAGGTGACATCTATGCGGAACTGTCCGTGCTTTTCCATCTTCATCTGGAAGAGAGTGGACTTGCCGCCCACGGTTTCGATCTCGCTGCCGGGGATGATTACCTCCTCAGGCATGAAGATTTCGGGTACCTGCAGGATAACGTCGCCGTCGTCGTCGCGCATCTGCTGGAGCATTTTATCCTCTTCGCTCACAAGGCCGATGGAGCGGCGGAAAGCGGGAGTGTCCAGCAGGAAACGGCAGATGTTCATGGCACAGCGCTGATATTCGGCGCGTGTAACGGCGCCGTCGGCAAGCTGCTGAGCCGAATCGTCCTTACCGCTGTTGGCAGAGGGCTCATTGGTGACCATGAACAGGTCGTTCTGAGCGCGCACCATGGAGGCCACATAGGTGGTGGAGGGTTCGCCGCCGTCCTCGGAACCGGCAGCCCACCAGTCGGTCATGACGATGCCGTCAAAGCCCCACTCGTTGCGGAGAATGGTGGTCACAAGGTCGTAATGGCTGGCTGTCCAGCAGCCGTTGAGGGGGTTGTAGGTGGTCATGACCGAACGCGCGCCGCCCTCACGGATGGCGATCTCGTAGCCCTTGAGATATATCTCCCGCAG
>JAZUOR010000310.1:0-9278 GCA_045604745.1 Acutalibacteraceae bacterium
CGTCAAGCTCACCCGTCAGATGATGAAGAAGGAAACTTCCTTCATCACCCTGATTTACGGTGAGGGCATAAGCGACGAACAGGCGGAAGAGGCTCGCAAGCTCATTGAAAGCAAGGCCGGGAAGAACGTTGAGGTCATGCTGGTCAACGGCGGACAGCCGGTATATTACTTCATCGTTTCCGTCGAATAATTATTATTGAGGTTCATCCGGTGAACACACTGTTTGATTCGGATATTCAGAAAATAAAGGGCGTCGGCATCAGCCGCGCCCGGCTTTTCGCAAAGCTGGGCGTGACCGATGTCGGCGCCCTGCTGCGCTTTTATCCCCGGACCTATGAGGACTGGTCCTCCGCAGTCACGCTGTCAGAGGCTCCTGCGGATGGAGCGGCATACATAAAGGGTCAGATCATCACCCCGGTTGTCGAGAGCCGCATACGCAAGGGAATGACCTTATATCGCTGCACTGCAGCCGATGACAACGGAGCGCAGTTCAGGCTCACTTTTTTCAACAATCCGTACGTGGGTCGGCTGCTGAAAACCGACAGGGACTATGTGTTCCGCGGGAAGGTAGGCTTCGAGTACGGAAAGGCGGAAATAAGCTCGCCGGAATTCCGGGAATATGATCCGGAGGGCGGCCTTGTGCCGGTATATCACCAGACCGAAGGCCTCAACAGCCGTGCCATAGCCAAAACAGTGCAGTGTGCGCTGGATATGCTTGGCGACAAAATAAGCGATCCGCTGCCTGAACGGCTTCGTGTGCTCTATCATATGCCTGACCTGAGGCAGGCATTGAGAGGAATACATTTCCCGGCAAATCACAAGGAACTGGCGGCGGCACGCCGCAGGCTGATATTCGAAGAGCTGCTGGTGCTTCAGCTGGGGCTGCTCAGACTCAGAAGCCGCCCCAGACAGACCGGGTCAGCTCCGGCGGTGTCCGACCATGCAGAGGAATACTTCGGTCTGCTGCCCTTTGAGCCTACCGAAGCTCAGCGCCGTGCGGTAAGAGAGTGCATGGACGACATGGCGTCCGGAGGAGTGCCCATGCAAAGACTGCTGCAGGGCGATGTGGGCTCAGGAAAAACAGCTGTCGCGGCGGCGTTGTGCTTCTGCTGTGCACGCAGCGGACTGCAGGCGGCGCTGATGGCACCCACGGAAATTCTGGCAAAGCAGCATTTTGACACGCTGAGCGGACTGCTGGAGGGCAGCGGAGTGAAAACTGTTCTGCTGACAGGCTCCTCAACGGCTGCCGAACGCAGAGAGATACGCCGTCAGCTGCTTCAGGGCGAGGCAGATGTGGCGGTGGGCACCCATGCCCTCATATCAGAAGGGGTTGAATACAGGAGCCTCGGACTGGTCATAACCGACGAACAGCACCGCTTCGGAGTGGGACAGCGTGCGGCGCTGGCGGCAAAGGGCATTACACCACATGTGCTTGCGATGTCGGCAACACCCATTCCGAGAACACTGGCTCTGATGATATTCGGTGACATGGATATATCGGTGCTCGACCAGATGCCCGTGGGACGAATACCGGTTGAAACATTCCATATTGACAGTGCCAAGCGTCAGCGGGCATATGCCTTTGTGAACAAACATGTTGCTGCCGGAGAACAGGCTTTTGTGGTCTGTCCGCTGGTCAGTGAGGGAGAGAGCGACCTTGCTTCGGCAGAGGAATTTGCTGCCCGGCTGGCTTCCGGAGAACTGGCGGATTGCCGTGTGGGGCTGCTGCATGGAAGAATGAAGCCGGCAGACAAGGAATACACCATGAAAAGATTTCTTGCCGGGGAAATAGATGTGCTGGTGTCCACCACAGTGGTGGAGGTGGGTGTGGATGTTCCCAATGCCACCATCATGCTTATCGAGAACGCCGAGAGGTTCGGTCTGGCACAGCTCCACCAGCTGCGCGGGCGTGTGGGGCGCGGAAAGAAGCAGGCGTACTGCATCCTTGTCAGCGACGCGAAGGGTGAAAACGCACGCTCACGCATGAGCACCATGGTGCGTACCACCGACGGGTTTGAAATATCCTCCGAGGATCTCAGGCTGCGCGGACCGGGCGACTTTTTCGGCTCAAGACAGCATGGCCTTCCCTCGCTGAGCATAGCCGATCTGGCTGCGGACACGCGGGCGCTCAACGTGGCGCAGCAGGAGGCAAAAAGTATTCTTGACACCGACCCGGAGCTGTCCGCGGAGGAAAATGCCGGACTTGCACAGCAGGTCAGGCGGCTGTTTGCTTCGTCGGATATATTCTGACAGCATCAGAAGAAAAAATAACCTGAAAACAGGAGCATATATATGGCTGTGAAGCTTTTTGATGACCATGAACCAAGATGTGAATACTGCGTACACGTGCGCAGTACGGACGGCGGGTTGATCTGTGTGCGCAGACGTGGAGAGGCTCAGAAGCCCTGCTCTGCGTTCAGCTACGACCCGCTCAAGAGAGTGCCGAGGCAGGAGGCGCGGCTGCCTGTGTACCGGCCGGAGGATTTTGCCATAGATGTGCCGGATTCGGATGAGGCCGACGACGAATGGGAGGGACTTTGAAACCCTGTTTTTGATTATTCATCGGCTTTATGTGAAAATTACAGAAAAAATGCTGTACAAAACCGCATAAATGATATAAAATAAAATAATCAGAAAAACTGTGGGAGGGAGGTATAGCGTTGAGCCGTCAGAACTGGGATAACGACAGCTATGAGGACGACTACGACAAACCGTTGTTTCTCTTTCCGGACGATGATGAAAGTGATGATGAACAGTCGCTGAACTCATCGGACGATACAGCCTACGACCTGCGCGCTGCTGAGCCGGACACAGACAGCACACCCCAAAGAAAAAACGGCAGCAAAGCGCCGATGGAATACCCTGAGGGAAGCCTCGGGTCGTTCAGCACGCCTGAGGACTATGAAGCCCACGCATCTGCCGCACAGGAAGATGACCAGGAGTATGATTCACCTATCCTGCTCTTCCCGCCCGATGAGGTGGAATACGACGAAGAGGCCTCAGTGACCGGCAGCCGCCGTACGACAGCCGCTGAGGAGGGCGATCTTGACGATTCCATAGGTATCTCCTTCAGCAGGTACTCTGCCGAAAACAAGGAGGGCGAGTTCTTCTTCATGCCCTTCCTCGACATTCCCGATGAGGTGGAATATGAAGAGGACGAAGAAGACGATGATGAGGGAGAGGAGATATCCTTTTCCTTCAGCAAGGTGGATGCCGATCAGATCAAGAAGGAAAAAGAGTTCATATTCATGCCCTTCCTCAACATTTCCGAAAACGAAAGTGAGGAGGATGAGCCGGAGGAGGACAGTCTTCACCACCGGTCATCCAAGGGTACCATATTTGACGAGGGTCTTTATCTGATCCCGCTTGAATCTGAAGAGGAAGAGCCCGAAGAGGAAAAGAAAGATGAGGAGCCGGAGGAGGACGACAGCGGTATTTACGTTGTTTCTTCGGTGGGCGGTGTCGTGCCCAAGGCTCCCAATATACCTCAGGTCAAGGAAAAGAAAACAACGCTGAAGAGTGACGTGCAGTCTCATTCAGCGCCGAAGAAAAAGAAGAAGCCCACCGGACAGACTTCCGGAAAGAAACAGCCTCCCAAGTCCGGTTCAAAAACCGGAAAGAACGGAGGAAAGCTTTCTTCCACAGAGGAGCAGTTCCGCAAGGCAATGCGCAACGTAAGCCCTGAGATCCGCGCTGCGGTCAAGAATGACCCGGTGCAGAGGGCTGCGCTGGAGCAGGCTGTGCGCATCGCGCTGGTGCAGCAGGCCGCTCAGGAAGCGGTTGAAAAAGCTACCGGCAGACCGGTGTTTGGCGGCAGTTCTGCTGCAGCCGGCAAAAAGCGGCGCATACCAAAGCCGCCTCAGCAGGCGAGCAATTCCTTCCTTGGAAAATCGACAAGAGCCGGCTCCATGAGCTTCAGCCCGTTCTCCCTGCGCACGCAGTATGAGGACGGCGGCGTATCCGAGTTCGGAGTGACCGAGGAAAAGAAATCGACCGCAACAGAATTTGGAACGACAACCCAAAGCTCCACAGCAGCGACCACAGCTGCTGCAGACACAGCCGGTGACGCAGCTGCAAAAGCCGCGGAGGCACAGAATGTGGCTCCGGACAGCTCTCAGGATGCGGCTCTTGATGCTCTGGCAGGCAAGACCACACCCAGAACCCATTCGGCTTATCAGTCTCCTGCGGCAGTTCGTGCTGCCATGAGAACAGGCATTGACTTTGATGCGCTTCAGCCCTCGTCCGCTTCTGCCGGCTCAGCTGCCGCTGCAAAACCGGCGATGTCTGCCGCGGAGCAGGAGCTTCAGGCCAAGCGCAGCGGATGCCTTATGTGGATCATTGTGGCGTTCGTGGCATTCTTTGTAGGACTCATTGCCATTCTGGTTCTGCCCAATGTAGGCAAGCAGAATAAGTACGAAAAGGCACTGAATCTGATGGAGGCGGGACAGTATCTCGAAGCAATCGATCTGTTTGACGATTTTGGCTCCGGAGATACAAAGTATTATAACGACTGCCGGACCAACATCAGCGACTGTGCTCTCAGACAGGCAAACCAGTATTTTGCCGAGGGAAAATACTATGAGGCGTACAATCTGCTGCTTGACAAGGCAACCGTCAACAGCGAAACAAAGGCCCTTGCACTCAAGTGCAACTACTATTATGCCGAGCAGAGGTATGCGGAAGGCGACTGGCAGACAGCAGCAGCGTCCTATTCCAATCTTCTGAACGAGCAGTATGAGGATTCTCAGGAAAAGTACAATATCTGTCAGTATCAGCTGGCGATGCAGCATGCCGAACAGGGCAACTACATGCAGGCGCATCAGGGCTTTGCCATGCTGGGTGACTACTCCGATTCGGCCTATCGCGCCGCATGCATGATCTACCACGCATGGAACGCCGACATATCCTCGGTGACCAGCGGTCAGCTTGCCGGAGCGGTCAGCACACTGAACGAAAATGCCGGCAACGGAGAGGCTCTTGACATGCTTAATGGCATTTATGTCAAGGCAACCGATTTTGCGGCTTCGGGACAGCACAGGAGTGCCTTTGAGACCTTTGACGCTCTGGGTGATTACTCCGATTCCCGTTACAAAGCGGCACTGTCTCTGCACGGCCTGTGGAACACCGAGCCGTCCTACGGAACACTGACTCAGCGTGAGAAAGCAATGACTGCGCTGCGTGAGAGAATCGGAAATGAAATAGCCGCAGATGCTCTCAACAGCTCCGGCTTCAATCCGGTTCGTCTGGTAGGAAGATGGACGGACGGGGAAAATCATCTTGTCATTCAGAGAACTGATGCGGAAACCGACACTCTGTCCATCGACTTTGAGGTGAAAATGGCTGACGACAGCATGGTCTCAGTCAAGGGTGAAGGCGTCGGATTTGACGGCAACGTTGTATATCTGCAGTCTGACCCCAACGACAGTTCCAGCAGACAACTGATCTTCGAAGTGACCGGATTTGATACCCTTGTGGCTCAGTCACCGGGTGCATTTTCGCTCTACTGCTTCCAGAATAACGAGGAGTATGAGTTCCAGAGGAACTGATATCTGTGGGGGAACGTACGATATTAACCGGACGGAAAAGTGAACCTCCAAAATCATCGCGGCTGAACGCGAGAAGGGAATGGTCATAATCATGAAAAAGCGCAGATTGATATTATTGCTGCTGGCAGCGGTCATAGTGCTGTGTCTGAGCGGCTGTGTCAATGTGGCCACCACAATGACCGTGGATGGGAATTTTGCCGGACAGAGAGTTATGAATCTGTCCTTTTCAGCCGATCTGATGCAGACAGAGGGCGTGCTGGCGGATATGGACAACCACATTGCCGCAGCCAAGCCCCCTGAAATGGAGTTTTACCGCACCGATTCGGCTGATCCCATCGAATATGTATTCACCGTACGCTTTGACAGCCTTGATGAATACAAACAGAAGATCAAAATGATCGCCGGCCGTGAAGTAAGCGTTGATTTTGCTTACATCAATGAACCCTTCAGCCGTGATATGAAGCTGGTGGAGGATTTTGACTCCAGCGAGCTTTTCGGCTGGTTTGAAGAGGTTCTGGAAAGCCAGCGCGATGTCATTGAAGGTGCTATGGGCGCCCCTGTTGACCTTACTCAGCTGTGGAAGGTCAACGGCTACACCCTTGAGATCGCAGGGGAGAGCTTCTCCTCCTCAAACAGCACCATCAACTACACCAGAGGCGGCGGCGATCTTATTTCAGGTGTTGAAATAACCACCGTGCTTCACGGCAACGAGCAGTATACGCGCTATATCGAGTACAAATTCAGCGACAAGAGCAACGAGGGCGATCAGACCGACGTTATCGAGCTTCTGTCCACCAAGATCCCTGAGGGAGCAACCATTGAGCAGTCTGTGGGAGCCGATGGCGCCAGCTGCACAGTGAGCTTTTCCGCCACCACCACCCAGCAGCTTGCCGATCTGACCACAATGGCTCTGGACGGCAGACGGGCTACAGCTACATGGGGCGACGTGAACGATCCGGAACGTCCCCTTACCACGCTGTGCGGCCTTGAGGAAAGCTTTGATATTTCCTCATTCACAACCGACAGCAAGCTGGAGTTTGTCTACCGCATCGTTTCCGAGAGCGGTCTGCCGGACAACATGTACAGCAAGACCGGCGGAGGAATGACTCCGCTGGACGCTGAGATATCAAGCAACACCATCACCTACAGAGCAAATGGCACAACATTTGGTCTCTATTCTCTTCTGGCCAAGGTAAATCAGGCCCAGACCATCAACTACGGTCTGGTTGTGGAAAACGAGGATAAGCTTATCCGTGAGATCCGCATCATTCTGCCTCCCGATGCCCAGCCGGAGGTAATTTCCCAGATCGAGGCCTACTACGCCAACCGCGGTGCCAACAACACCGATATCATCACCAGCGGCAGTGCCGAGCTGCCCTTCGTGCTCATTACCATCAAGGGCAACGCTGCGGAGATATGTGCCGCTGAGGACATTCTGTTCGGTGTTTCCGCTGATCGTCGGCTGAGCTACACGCGCGACGGCGGCCTGTTCAAGGTCAAGCCCGATGCCATGCTGGTGGACAGCTACGACATTACCTCTCTGCTCAGCATGACCGGCGTTCAGGAATACATCTATGTTGTCCACACCGGTGACAATGTTTATTCGTGTTCCGCAGCAGCTGACAACAGCAATCTGCCTACCAAGGGACCGGTTGCCGTTCTGTGCAGTGACGGTGCGCAGCGTCTGTCCTTCATCGGAACCTATGTAAATTCCGATGCCATCATATTCATTTGCCTGCTGGTAGTGCTTGCACTGCTGCTGGCTGCGCTGGCTGTAACTCTTTACATTTCCAAGAAGATGGAAAAGGAAAGCAGCGAAGAAAAGCCTGCCGAGCTGACCGAGGGAGAGCAGATCAAAGCGCTGCCGGAGTCCGAACCCCGCGATTTTATCGCAGTCATGGAAGATCCAGAGCCCATCGTGCCCACTTCTCCTGTTGAGATGGAGCTGTTCGAAGCTCCCGAACCGGAGCCTGAAGAAGATATGCTTGGCATCTTTACCGGAGCAGATCTGGGCGAAGAGAGCTATGAGCCTGAGCCTGTGGAAGATCCGATTCAGATTGAAGAGATTCCGGTGGAAATCAAATCAGAGCCCGAACCGGAACCGGAACCCGAACCTCAGCCGGAGCCCGAACCGGATGAATTTGAAGAATATGAAGATCGTTTCCCCATGGAAAATCTGCCGCCGGTGGTGGAATCCCCGGAGAACTCTACCGACAAGTATTCCGACAGCGACTTCATTTCCGACCTGCGCTATCTGGGTTATCTGGATGATTACGCCAAGCGCAAGTCTTCCCGCGTAAAGGTCAAGGTGAGAAAGAAATCTCCCGGCGAAGACAAGTAAAATATTCACGCAGCACCCGTTCCGGAAAGCTCCGGAGCGGGTGTTTTCTTGCTGCTTGGAAACGCGGCGAAACGTCAAAAATAAATAATTTAACGCAAAACATTAAAAAATAGTTGACAAACATAATCTGCCGTGTTATACTTGCACCATCGAAACCGGTAACGATATATCAGCACATAAGCAAGACATAATTAAGACATATTATTGGGAGGATATAGCAATGACCGAAAACACCAAGCTCGTAAAGACCTGCAACACCACCCGCAAGATAATCAAGGTTATGCGCATCTGCATGTATGTTGCCATTGTGATGTTCATTTTCGTGGCCGCAGCTACTCAACTGCCCATGTTTGCGGATATGCCGATCACCGCACATGACAACATCACCGGTGCAGAGGTGGAGGTAACTCCGTTGTACATGCTGACCACGGGTTCCTTTGCCGTGGCAACACTTATCATAGGCAGTGTGGTTTTTCTTCTGAGCGAAAAGGTTCTGAACACGGTAAAGACCGAAAGCACTCCTTTTGTTGCCGAGAACGTCAAGCGCATCAAGGCCATAGCCATTCTGACCGCCATTACCGGAGTGGTTCCCAGCTGGATTTCCCAGATAGTCAGCCTGTTTGGAGGCAACAAGGATATATTCATTGATGTCAGTGTGGATAAGATAGTCATCGGACTGGTTATCTGGTGTGTGGCTCTGATTTTTGAATACGGTGTCAATCTCCAGCAGAGAGACGACGAAACACTGTGAGGTGAATACAAATGATCATACTGCGACTTGACCGAATGATGGCTGACCGTAAGATGTCTCTGGGTGAGCTTTCGGAAAAGGTGGGCATCGCTAACGTGAACATGTCCAAAATAAAGACCGGAAAGGTCAATGCCATTCGCTTTCCCACCCTCAATGCCATTTGCGCTGCACTCCACTGTCAGCCGGGCGACATTCTTGAGTATGTTCCGGATCCGGAGGGTGAAACTCCTCCGGCAGAAGAAAAGGAATAAAGGCAGAAAAACGGAAAAAGCCGTCCAGTCCTGAAAACAGGCTGGACGGCTTTGTGTTGTATTTGTGCTAAATATTACTCAGCGGCGACCTCAGCGGCCTCGGTTACGGCTTCGGAAGCTGCCTCGGCAGTCTCGGTTACGGTCTCAGCAGCAGCTTCGGCAGTCTCGGTCACGGTCTCAGCGGCGGCTTCGGCAGTCTCGGTTACGGTCTCAGCAGCAGCTTCGGCAGTCTCGGTTACGGTCTCAGCAGCAGCTTCGACAGTCTCGGTTACGGTCTCAGCAGCGGCTTCGGCAGTCTCGGTTACAGTCTCAGCGGCGGCTTCGGTAGTTTCGGTTACGGTCTCAGCAGCGGCTTCGGCAGTCTCGGTTACAGTCTCAGCGGCGGCTTC
>JAZUOR010000311.1:0-3787 GCA_045604745.1 Acutalibacteraceae bacterium
GTCGGCGGCTATCAATATATAGTGGCTGCCGTCACAGTAGATTGCCTCTGCCTTTTCCTGCCGGATAACCGAATCAGGCTTGAACAGATCGTCTACGTCAAGGGCACGGATATCGAGTACGGGCACAAGGCCGAACTCCCCCTCAGCCGTGAGGGGCGGATACTGCGGCACATCTTCGCCGGCAAGCCATTCCGGGCTGCAGCCCAGATGACGGGCGATAAGTACCGTACGGTCGTATTTTGGCTGGTATTTCCCGCTGAGATACTGGGAGATGACCGATTTGTCTATGGAACACAGCCGGGCCAGTTGAGTGGCAATCAGTCCGGCGTCATCCAGCGCCTTCTTCAGCCGCCGGGCAAAAGAGGAATTATCCAAAATAAAAATTTCCTGCTTTCTCGTTTTTTACGGTGTTTGTTTCTGTGCTTCCCGGATATGTAAAATAATTCATCGGATATTATACAACTATCTTGGATATCGTGCAACATAATGACCTATTATTCGCCCCGCTGCGATTATATTGTGCTTGACATTTACATAAAAGTGTGATATATTTACACCAGAACATATGTTCTTAAGAAAAATATTGATACGAATAATAAAGGAGGAGAGAAATGAAAATAAACAATTCGTGGTGGCTGAAAATCTGTTTTGCCGCGATGTGTGGATGCGCGATGGAGGCCTGGCGGAGGCGGGAGAAAAGCCTTGTACCGGCGGAATGTCTCCGGAGTTCCTATATGTGACAGCAGGGGGCTGAAAGAAATGAACAGAGATAATTACAGGGATTACGTTGCGGATGCCTATCGCTACTATGCCTTGTGCGGAAAACCGGACGCGGCGGAACTGCGCCGCCTGCGCACCTCCCAGACCCAGAACTACCGGGGCGGCATGGCAGATCTGGAAGCCGTGCTGCGGGTGCATGAGCGTCTTGAACTTGAGCCGGAAGCGCAGTTGTGGAGGCGTTGTCTTGAAATAGTGTATTTTTCCAATCCCAAGCACAGCCCGACAAGGGGAGCGCTGACCGACCGGGTGCGCTTTGCGTCTCTTGAACTGTGCATCAGCGAATCGACAGTGTACAGAATGCTGCGTCGTCTGCGGCTGCTGCTGGCCATGGAACGAGGACTGCGGGTGGACGAACGGGAACTGACCAGCCTTAACACACGTATCAGAGTGACTCCGCCTGCCGTCGGCGGGGCGTGGTACGGCGGCTGTGCGGCAGAAGCGTAAGCCGAAAGGCTCAGAAAGCATGAAAGACCTCTGCGGAAAGACGGTATTTTTGTCACTCGCGCCGTTGTATTGCGGCTCATCCGGTGATATAATATCTTCTTAGAAACACAGCGGAACTGCCGTCGTGCGGAGGTTGTATATATAATGAAAAGAATTATGCTACGGATAATCGCTGCGATTATCGTTCTGTCCGTCGCCCTGATTGCGGGAGTGCCTGCCGCCTTCGCTATGGAGCCGGCCTTCGTGCCCTCGCAGAGTTATGCCCAAAGCGAGTTTTATCAGCGCCTGCTGGAAGTTGAACTGACCGGAGACCCACGGCAGGATATCGTCAATATCGCTCTTTCCCAGTTGTGGTACAAGGAAGGCGGCATGGAAGGCGACCACGGCGGAAACGGCCGCGTGTGCAACAACTTTACCGAATACGGACACTGCCTTGGCAACAACGGCAGCATCTGGTGTACTACATTTATCTGGTGGTGTGCCCGTCAGGCGGGTCTGGATGCTTCGGTGTTCCCGAACACTATCTGGCCCCGGCTCATAACCGTTAACTGCCCCTATGTCGGATATAGCCCCACTGCCAGCATCCAGCCGGGCGATCTGTTGTTCGTCGAGAATTCCGGCGATGATACCCCCGATCATCTGGCGCTTGTTACCCAGGTGAAAGGTAACGAGATAACTACTGTGGAGGGCAACTGCGGAAACATCGTCTGCCAGGTAACCTACTGGCGCGATACTGGCTGTCGTACCGATGGCGTGTGTGACATACTATATATTGGTTATCTCAACTATACCAAAGATCCTGCTGTGCCCGACGCGTCCTCGCTGGCTCAGTACGCTCTTATTACAGCCGACACACAGATGTATAACCAGCACACCGGCGGCAGCACCCAGGGCGTTGTTGGGGCAGGGGAGATATGTCCTCTGCTGGCGGTTCATACCGACAGCAGAAGTGTCCAGATCGAGCGTGGCGGACTGGCATACTGGATAGACTCCTCATGCGCCCTGACCGGCAGTATGAACGAAGTGGTGGAGATGTCCTACACCACCACCGCTCCAATCGAGACCACGACGACACCTCAGACTACCGAACCAACCGGCGTGGAACCTTCAATGCCTGCTGAAGACGGCGGCTTTGAGCCGACTCCCAGTCAGACCGAGCCTGCTTCAACCCAGACTCAGCCCACCACATCGGCGCTCCAGCCTGTTCAGGGGAGCAAACGCCCGTTTCTGAAGACACCTGAAGGAGAATTGACGATCATCATTGTGCTGTTCCTGATGGTGGTGGTCGTGTTTATAACCCTGCTGGCCGTTTCCGGACGAAATGACCGGAACAGCAGAAGACGATGACTTATATATACATTATAATAATATACGGGATTCAACCACGCCGGAGACTGTTTTGCGCAGGCTCCGGCGTGTTGGTTTTGTCTGATACCTTTCGGCGGTCTGCGCAAAGTCGATCAGATTATCGAAGAGTATGAAGAACACGACACGAAAACACAAATCTTTCACAAAAGGCAGAATTGTCGTCCGGAATACGTATGATTGTCGTTGCAAATCGCATGATATAGCGGTAAAATAATTAATCGCAATAGTTCGGGCGGGTTTTATGTGTCCGGAGACGAAGTTCACACGCGTCCGGGCGTTCCTTTGACGAAATGACCAAAAACCTGTTGCGAAATATGGCGTATTTCTTGATATATGATAGCATTAAATACGCGTTTTTCTATTGATTTATCGCGTATTTATGGTATAATATCATGGCGTCCGAAAAGGATGCGACTGCACACTGGATCTGCGTTGAAATGGAAGGTTGCGACCAAGCGGTCGGTTTTTCCATGGAGTATGTCCGATCTGTGAACCGGGCGAAAGGTGTGCGCGAGGACTCGCAGCCAAGGGTTGCCTGTGGGTATCTCTGCGCAAAAATCCTGATTGTCGTACCGGGTATGGCCTTGCGGGCCGACCGGTATTTTTAATGCTCACCCACGGAACACGCGGGAGAGTGTAACGGCAAAACGGATATCCTTGCCTACTAAATTTTTAAGGAGGCGATTATAGTGGCAGTCAAAGAAAAGATAAGAATCAGAATCAAGGGTTACGATCACGCTCTGGTAGACCAGTCGGCGAAGAAGATCGTTGAGACTGCAAAGCGCACTGGCGCTCAGGTTTCCGGTCCTGTTCCCCTGCCCACCGAGAAAGAGATCATCACCATTCTGAGAGCTGTGCACAAGTACAAGGACAGCCGTGAGCAGTTCGAGTACAGAACCCACAAGCGTCTTATCGACATCATTCGTCCGTCCAACAAGACGGTCGAAGAACTCACCGGATTAGAGCTCCCCGCCGGCATCGAGATCGAGATCAAGCTCTAAGCACTCACGACAGCATCCCTGCGATGCGGCCGTAAGCGCGAAAGCGGCGCGATAGGGTACAGGTTGATCCTCTGGGATCAAAACCGGATCAGATCAGTCGCCACTCGCTCGCACATCGGCGGACGAGGTCATGTTGGCTGTCATCGGCAGTCAACCAATAACCTTTACAGGAGGAAATAAACAAATGCAAAAAG
>JAZUOR010000312.1:0-3481 GCA_045604745.1 Acutalibacteraceae bacterium
GTTGTCTTCCTAAGACCGCTTGGCCTCCGACTTCTTGAGCGCGAGCTGATGAAGGACGTCTCCCTGCGGGTGACCGAGGTGGGAACCGATTCATTCAACGTAGCCGGACGAGGCGAAATGCATCTGTCCATCCTTATCGAAACCATGCGCCGCGAGGGATACGAATTTCAGGTATCCACTCCTCATGTTCTGACCAAGATGATCGACGGCGTCAAGCACGAGCCGGTCGAACGCTTCATTGCCGACGTACCTGAGGAGAGCGTAGGCGCCGTTATCGACAAGCTGGGACGCCGCAAGGGCGAGCTTATCCAGATGACTCCCATCGGCAGCCGCATGAGAGTGGAATTCCTCGTTGCTTCCAGAGGTCTTTTCGGCTACCGCAACGAATTCCTC
Organism: Acutalibacteraceae bacterium; assembly: GCA_045604745.1. Lineage (GTDB taxonomy): Bacteria > Bacillota > Clostridia > Oscillospirales > Acutalibacteraceae > SIG598. The sequence continues at coordinate 394 of JAZUOR010000312.1, forward strand.
ACCGACACACGCGGCGAGGGAATCATGTCCTCGGTATTTGACAGCTATACCCCGTGGCGTGGCGAGATCGTACGCCGTTCGGGCGGTTCACTTATCGCATTTGAGGAAGGCACCGCCACCACCTACGGCCTGTTCAACGCTCAGGAGCGCGGCTCGCTGTTCATCGGTGCAGGCGTGCCGGTCTATGCCGGCATGGTAGTCGGAGCATCACCCAAGACCGACGACATCACCGTAAACGTCTGCAAGAAAAAGCAGCTGACCAACACACGTGCTTCGGGCAGCGATGACGCTCTGCGTCTGGTGCCTCCCCGCAACCTCAGCCTTGAACAGTCGCTGGAATTCATCGCCGACGCCGAGCTGCTTGAAATAACCCCCAAAAACATCCGCATCAGAAAAAGACTGCTGGATCACGCTCTGCGCATGAAGGCGCTCAAGGGCAACAAAAACGCAGAATAAACAATATTGAAACGCCGCCGCAGAGCTGATTCTGCGGCGGCGGTTCTGCATCTGAACTGTCATAACGGAACAGCATCAGTTCTTTTTGAAGATTGCCTGTACATCGGTGTAGCCGCTGACACTGATTTCAACGGCAGTTTCCTGTGAGTCAACAGCTCCGCTCCAGCCTTCAAAGGAATAGCCGGGAGCGGGCTGAGCAGTCAGCGTAACCGGACAGGCTGCAAAATACTGTCCGCTCCACTTGCCGTCGGTCAGTTCGGGCGTAAAGGAATTGACTCTGACCGTACCGCCCGATGCATCATTGACTCTGACATCAAGGGTGAAGTAATCGCCCATGCCGCAGGTTTCGGCAAGCATTTCGGGAATGTACTTGTAGCGTCCGTTGATAAAGCGGCGAATGTTATTGACCTCAAGGGTGTAGCGGGCATTGAGATCGCTGTACTTTATGACCCAGTCCGGACCGTTGCGCTCGTACTGCTCTTTTGCATAGGGCTCGTAAAGCAGCTTCATACGGGTCAGCGCCTCAATCGCGGCGTTGGGCTCAAAGGCCGCAGAGCGCAGGTCCATTATGGCGTTGATGAGCTGATTTCTGAAGCTTTCGTTCTCCATGAGCTTTCTGAGCAGTATGCTGCACAGCTCCTCGCCTTCCATAGCTCCGGAGAGCGTGTTGTCCCGATAACCCTTGCCTTCGTTGTACAGCCCGGTGGAGAACTCCGTGTCGTAGAGCATGAAGCGCCAGCGCCCGTCGGCATATTCGTTGTCTTCGTCGGTCTCGGTCACACGCCAGATACGCCAGTTATTGCCCTGAAACGGTCCGTCTTCATTGTTGATGTAGATCTGCACTGCCATGTAATCCAGCAGGCTTTGCATATCCACCACGCTGTGCAGCCATTCATAATCGGCCTGGTTGGTAAAATCGGCAGCGTATATACCTTCCACCAGCTGGTCATACAGTGCAGCATCCTCTTCGCTGCCCTCTTCCAGACTGCCGTTCTTTATCATGAGCACATCGCTCTTTCTGACACCGAAATTCTGCTTGATATAGTTGTCGGAATAGTCCTCGGTAATGACATACAAGCCCCAGTATTCGCCGTTGATGAACACAATAGCCGGCTCGGTCGCCTGAGTGGCAAAGTCGCGTCCGGTAAGGCGTGACTGGATGAACGCGTCTCTTATCTGGGTGTAGCCGTAGTCGTTGCCGCCGTTGCGAAGCACAAAGCTCTTGTATTTATTGAGAGGCTCGCCGCTGCCGTCGGTGACGAGGTCATCAATGAGATCGTATTCAAAGTAATTGTCGCCGTAGTCCTCGCGGGCGGTCAGCCGGAAGCTCTTCTGGTAATAACGGCGGGTTGCTGTGCCCATGATGCGGATGCCCATGTCCTGCTCAAAGCCGAAAGTTCCGTCCTCCTCGATTATCTGAACGGTAACCGGACGCTCCCATTCCCGGCCTTTCTGGGAAAAGTTGCCCTCAAGTTCCCATGTCTCTGCATACTTTGCGTCGGCATCGGAGGCTATCCATTCGTCATATGCTCTGCCAAAGACATAGATACCGGTGTCGTAGTCAAAAAGATCCTCGCTGTTCATGACCAGGGACACGCGTTTGATATTTTTGTAATAAAGTCCCACGAGGTAAGTCTCGGTGACCGTTTCGCTGCGCAGGCCGTTTTCGTCAAATGCGGCGGCACGGATAACGGTGCCCTTGTTGACCTTGCCCGGTTTATGACTTGATTCGGCAGTGAAGAGAGAAGCATCCAGAGACGCAAGAACATTCTTCTGTCCGGACCGGTCTTTCACTGTCAGTCCCTCTGCCGGAAAGACCTCTGACCGGGCTGTAGGCTCGGTGCCGTCAAGGGTGTAGCGAACGGTAGTGCCTTTGCCTGACTCCACGGTGAGTGTGAAGGCCTCATCGTAGCTTCCGGTCTCGTGGCTGAACTGCGGCTGTGCTACCGAATCGGAAACAACGTACTCCACGGGTATCTGCGAATCGTCTCCGCATTGCTTTCCCGGTCTGTCGGCACAGGCAAGCAGCCCCATGACAAGCACTGCGGTCATCGCGATGAGCATGAACAAACGACGTTTCATTGAAATCCTCCCAACTTGAAACCGGTTATGGACAAATCAGCGTTTAAACATTATAATATAATCACCTTAAAATGGCAACAACAGAAAAACAAGCCAAAAAAACGCAAAAAGCCCATACAAAAGCAAATTAACACTTGCAAAATATGCTCCGATGTGATAATATACTTTAGCACATATTGCATACGGGCTTGCTATGCCCGTTCGCTGCCCTTTTCCGGGCATCGGGTTTTGCGCCGGCATATGGCGACAAAAGCTGATATTCCGCTGCTTTGCTCTTTGGCTGTGCAAGGTAAGAATGTCTGAAATTTTAGGAGGTAATACCAATGGCCAACAAGAATTTCCTCGAAATCATCGCAGCGGATTCCATCCGCGAAGACAAGCCCCAGTTCTCTATCGGTGACACCATCCGCGTTTTCGTAAAGATCCGCGAGGGTGAGCGTGAAAGAGTTCAGGCTTTTGAGGGCACCGTTATCGCCCGCAGAGGTGCCGGTGTTTCCGAGACTTTCACCGTCCGTCGTGTTTCCTACGGCGTTGGCGTTGAGAGAGTCTT
>JAZUOR010000313.1:0-3156 GCA_045604745.1 Acutalibacteraceae bacterium
GACTTGCTGTGATCGACTCTCCTTTATCGCCGCAAATCCATCTGCCGCTCAGCTTTATGCCGACGAATATGGTTTTTCCTATCAGATCCCGCCCGAACCGGTCGTTTCGGAAACGGACGCTGAGGTCGGGTCAGTTGAGTGACAAGCAACCTGCCGCAACAGCACATCAGAAAAAAATACAACGAACTAAGCGTACAGAAAAGCGCACCCTTGTCTGACGGACAAAGGTGCGCATTTTTACAAGTATCATTCAGCGGAAAAGATGCTGGTCTTAACACCTGTACTCTCTTGACGATTCGTATGATTCCCCGATATATGCAGAGCTCACAATGCATTTTTCGGGCATGCTTTTGTGCATTCAAAACACAAAATGCAGTCTGTTCCATTTTTTCGCTTTCTTGAATTGTCTGTCATATCAACATCCATGGGACAAACTGTTTTACACTTCCCACAGGATATGCATTTACTTGTGTCACACTTGATTCTAAGCAAAGAAAAATAACTCATCGGCTTCATGAACACCGTAATGGGACATATGTATTTGCAAAAGGCACGATTATCCTTGAATGCGAATGCAAGAGCAATTCCGACTGCATAATACAAGACATTACCTGCTATAAAAGCCCAGAACATTATTTTTTCCATATTGCCTGCATGGGCTAAGAAGAGAGCAGAAACAAACACCAGCGAAACGACAAAAACAATATATCTGACCCAGCCTGTTTTCTTTCTTGGATGCGCAGGCACTTTATAGGGCAGAAAATCCAGCACCATAGCGGTCCAGCAGGCATATCCGCACCATCCTCTGCCAAAAATCAGCGGACCAAAAATCTTGGCAACTGCATAATGAATAGTTGCGGCCTCAAAGACACCGGTAAACAGATAATACCAGAATCCTTCAATCTGCATATTCTCGTTGGAGAGCACACCAAGATAAATCAGCATATAAAGTCCTACCAGAAGCTGAGTTACGCGGCGGGCGTACTTGTATTTCCTGATGTAGAGCGTCAGTCCCAACGCGATGGAGCAGCCAATATAACTGAAATTCAGGAGATAGAATAAATTATCCTTAGTCAGCCAGAGTGTAATTGCAACTGTTTCAAATATTGCTAACATAAGGATCGGTACAAAATACTTCTTCATTGTTTTCCTCGCAATGTTTTGAATTGGCAAACATATTACAGCACAAAATCATGATTTCTTCTACCGAATGCTAAATGCTAAACGCGCCGACCGCAGTCAGGCAGTGTGGATATTGCATTAACAATTCAGCATTTCGCGATGTGACATACAGAAGTCGTATATCATTCGGTGAACGCTGAGAACGTATCGAAGATTTGTCGCCCGTCTCACATTCATCTGATGATAATTAAAAAGTCACCCTTGTCAGTAAACAAAGGTGACTTTTTGGAGGCGCCACCCGGACTTGAACCGGGGAATCAGGGTTTTGCAGACCCGTGCCTTACCACTTGGCTATGGCGCCGTATTAGTGCAAAACGACGCCGGAGCGCCGTTTTGCATTTTGGAGCGGAATACGAGGCTCGAACTCGCTACCTCCACCTTGGCAAGGTGGCGCTCTACCAGATGAGCTAATTCCGCAAATGGTGCCTCCGGTCGGAGTCGAACCAACGACACACGGATTTTCAGTCCGTTGCTCTACCAACTGAGCTACAGAGGCAAATATGGCGACCCAGAACGGGCTCGAACCGTCGACCTCCAGCGTGACAGGCTGGCGTTCTAACCAACTGAACTACTGGGCCATATTTGGTGGGAACAACAGGGCTCGAACCTGTGACCCCCTGCTTGTAAGGCAGGTGCTCTCCCAGCTGAGCTATGCTCCCATTGATTGCGACCGACACTCAACCCCTTTGAAAAAGGCCCGTGTCGAAAACCGCTTGCTTATAATATCACAACACAATGTGGTTGTCAAGCAATTTTTCTCAAAATATATAAATAATTTTTCAAGCCGCACTGTATATGCCTCCGCAGTCTTCCATGCGCCTCTGACAAGTCGCATTATCTTCACGACTACAGCTCCACAACCGAGCCTGCTGCAAGATAGTGCAGCCGCTCGCCCATCAGCGGACGGAGAAATTCGTACTGCTCCACGCCGGTGCAGTGGCAGGTGTAGTATACCGTGTCATAGCTGCACAGCAAAGAGGCCTGCCGCTGCAGCTCTGCCGCATCCTCCGTATCCGGATCAAGCTTCATGAAATGAAATCCTCCGACCAGCACATCCGGACGGAAACGGTCAACGATGCTCAGTACCCCTTTATGGGAGCAGCCGCTGAAAAGTATTCTTCTGCCGTTTTCCTCTGTGAGCATATATTGCTCATGGCGGAAATCATCCGGAACCAGAAGCCCTTTATCAAGCTTGTTAAGGCCGAAGCTGTTCACGGGATAGCGAACAGGCACATCACCCCATGGAACAATCGCAACACCTGGGACAGGACTGATTTCTTTTTCAACGTATACGATCCGGTCGCTTGCTTCCAGTTCCTTATTCAGACCAATATACTTCTCCGAACCATTGTAGTGCGGTTCAAAAGCATATGGGCTGACATACAGCTGCGCAGCAGAGTTTAGCCTGAGAAACTCTGCAAGACCGCCGCCGTGGTCGTAATGCCCGTGTGACAGCACACAGATGTTCACCGCACCGAGATCAATTCCAAGTCGTTCGGCATTGATGGCAAAGACGCTGCTCTGACCGGTGTCAAAGAGTACGCTGTTCTCCCCTGTCTCGACCAGCAGACTCAGGCCATGCTCCGATTCACAGTCGTAACGGCAGGTGGTATTCTCGGAAAGTACGGTTATCTTCATCGCTATGCATCTCCCGTGTCTGTTGTGCTGTATTACATTATATACCTCACAGGATTCCTGTCAATGTCCGGTATAAATCGCGTTTTGTCGCCGGAAAACCGCAGGCTTTCAGCTCAAAAACAAAAAAGTAAAAAATATTGAAAATAATCCTTGACAAATGGATATTGTCGTACTATAATAGTGAAGCCGTCGAGAAAAGCGGCTAAATGTGGCCCAGTAGTTCAGTTGGTTAGAACGCCAGCCTGTCACGCTGGAGGTCGACGGTTCGAGCCCGTTCTGGGTCGCCAATATGCTGATATAGCTCAGTCGGTAGAGCGCATCCTTGGTAAGGATGAG
>JAZUOR010000314.1:0-8421 GCA_045604745.1 Acutalibacteraceae bacterium
GCCACCGCCATGTACCTTTCCCGGCTGCTAAAGCCCATGGGTATAAAATGCACCCGTCTGGCTTTCGGCATTCCGGTGGGCGGCGACCTTGAATACGCCGACAATGTCACACTGGGACGTGCCATGAGCGGCCGCAGCGAGATGTAAGCCTGCTGTCTTCCGGCTTTCCGTACCTGCACCGTCAGGCTTTCTCTGCACCTCCGGCATGGGGCTGCATATACAATCACCATCCGGAGGAAACTATGTCTGGAATACTGCGAACTGTCCGGCAGCTCAGGAACAGCGGCGAGCTTCGTGAGCTGATCAAATACGGCATCATCACCTGCGTGTCCACCGCAGCAGGTCTTGCGCTGAGATATGCCCTGCTGTATCTTTTCGGCGGCAGGCACACCTTCTTTCTCTCCGGCAGGGAATTCGCCATTGAAATAGACGACAATCTCGCCTATTCGGCGTATTACATCTCCGGCACTCTGCTGATGTATCTGCTCAAGTGGTTCACCGCCAGAGGGTTGAAATCACACACCTTCCTGCCGCGGATGATCGCGTTTGCCGCGCTGTGCCTTGTGACCATGGTCATCGGCAACGCGCTGCTTGCAGTGCTGCTTGAACTGGGTCTGCACAGCGAAATCGCTTTCTGGCTGACCTGTCCGGTCACATTTCTTGTGAACTATCTCGGTTCCCGGCTGTTTGTTTTCCGGGACGAACAACTGCCCGGAAACGAATCCGGCGGAGAATAAAAAACACTTCTACCTTCACATATGGAAAGGGCGTAGACAATGGCGGAAAAGAAGCTTGAGACCCGTACCATAGCTCAGAACAAAAAGGCATATCACGACTACTTCGTAGAGGAGACCTTCGAGGCCGGCATCGAGCTGTGCGGCACCGAGGTAAAATCACTGCGTCAGGGTCGTGTGAATCTCAAGGACTCCTGGTGCGGCATACAGGACGGCGAGATCTTCGTCAACGCCATGCACATTTCTCCCTACGAGCAGGGCAACATCTTCAACCGCGATCCCATGCGCAAGCGCCGTCTGCTCATGCACAAGCGGGAGATCATGCGCCTGTACGGCACAGTCAAGCAGGAAGGCCTTGCGCTCATCCCCCTTTCCCTTTACTTCAAGGGCTCAAAGGTCAAGCTGCAGCTGGGGCTGTGCAAGGGTAAAAAGCTCTATGACAAGCGCGAGGCCGCCGCACAGAAGTCGGCAAAGCGCGACATCGAGCGAGCGCTCAAGAATTAGAACCGGCATTCAGCACCGCAGCTATGACGGAATAGGCCGTTGTCAGCTGCTCCATGCTCATCCGCGCGTTGGCCGGACTGGTTGAGGGCAGCGCAATGTGTTCTGCCTCAAGACCGGCAAAGTGACGCCTGTAAAGCTCCGACGCCTTTGCGCCTGTGGTGCACACAAGGCGAATGTCAGCCTTTGCCAGCAGGGAGGGAATGTCATTGACCTCCGGCTGACGGATGCTTGCGTCGGAAGCGCCGTCAATGACGCAGCTTTTCAGCACATCCCACAGGGCGATGCCGTTGGCAAGGCAGAAGGCACGTTTTTCCTGCGGACCGGACGGCACCGGCTGACCGAGCACCGCCGCCATCACCGGCCAGAACCGGTTTCTCGGATGGGAATAGTAAAAACCCTGCTCTCTTGAAGCGGGCGAGGGCATCGTTCCCAGAATGAGCACACGGCTTTCCGGGTTATACACCGGCTCAAAGACGTGGGTTATCAATTCAGACACAATCATTCACCTGCAACTCTCCTGATATTCTTCCCTTTGCACCGGCTGTGCAAGGGGTTTTCTTTCAACTACGAAAGCAAAGGAACTGAATACACATGTCACACGACAAGCGATTCGCCGTTCTCATAGATGCCGACAACGTAGCGCCCAAGTTCATAGGCAGCATCCTCGACGAGCTGTCCAACGAGGGCACCATAACCTACAAGCGCATCTACGGTGACTGGACCCGCCCCGATCTGGGTGCGTGGAAGAAGGTGCTGCTGGATTATTCCATTACACCCATCCAGCAGTACAGCTACACCTCCGGCAAAAACGCCACCGATTCGGCTATGATAATCGACGCCATGGACATACTCTACGCCGGCAAGGTGGAGGGCTTCTGCATCGTGTCCAGCGACAGCGACTTTACCCGTCTGGCAGCCCGTCTGAGGGAAGCCGGAGAATATGTTATCGGAATGGGTGAAAAGAAAACTCCCAAGCCCTTTATCGCCGCCTGCGACAAGTTCAAATACCTTGAGGTGCTCACCCGTGACAAGGAAACTGCCGCCCAGCCCGAAAAGCGCCGCAGCGACAGCCGTACCTCCCACGAGCCCGAACCGGAGCAGCATCCCGCCGAACCGGAGATCACCCAGACCCCGATGAAAACCATCCGCAAGGCCATCATCGCCATCATTGACGAAATATCCGACGATGAGGGCTGGGCACCCATGAGCCACATCGGCAACATTCTGCTCAAGCGCTACCCCGACTTCGACGTGCGCAACTACGGCTTTCTCAAGCTCACCAGCCTGATGAAATCCTGCAACTGCTTTGAAATCAACGCCATACGCAACAAGGACGGCAACAAGCTGGTGTATGTGCGCAATATAGAAACCAGATGACCGCTATCCCGGAGGCCCAGCCCTCCGGGATTTTTTCGTCCGTCGGTATCACGAAACAATCTGTTCACGAATTGTTTACTCTATTGCGACAATCTGTATTCTGCCGTGATATATAATTATATGACACGATGGATAATTGTGAGCAATTCTGTTTTCATCCTCACGCACCACCGCTGTGTCTTAAATTCACATTCAAGGAAAGGAATCCATCATGAGCCGACGTTTTCTGCGCAGGATCGCCGCTCTGGTGCTTACCGCCTCGCTGACGGTAAGCTCTGCGGCAATGTCTGCTTCCGCGCTTTCCTCTTCCAACATTGAACGCATCGGCGGCGACAACCGCATCGCCACCGCATCGCTGATAGCCGGCGAGGGCTGGAACACCTGCGGCACTGTGCTGCTGGCCAACTCCAAATCCTTTCCGGATGCCCTTGCAGGCGTGCCCCTTGCAGGCGCTCTTGGCGCACCCATCCTGCTGACCGCCAACGGACGCTCGCTGGAAAACGATGTTCGCGACCGCATGGTTCGTCTGGGCGTGCGCAACGTATACATCCTCGGCGGCACCACCGCTGTGAACGACGACATTGCCTCCCAGCTGCGCTCCATGGGCTGCACTGTCAACCGTCTGAACGGCAAGGACCGCTTTGAGACCGCCGTTGCCATCGCCCGCAAGCTGATCGCTCTCAGTGGTCAGCTGCCCCAGCGTCTGTTCTTTGCCAGCTCGGCAAACTACCCTGACGCTCTTGCCGCCGGTCCGGCTGCCTCAGCCATGGTCAGCCCCATACTTTACATCAGGCCGGACGGAAGCCTTGACCCGACAACGTCACAGTTCGTGGCAGAGCTTGGCCGCCAGCGCATTTCTGACGCCACCCTGCTCGGCGGAACCTCCGCGGTGGACAACGCCGCAATGGATAAGCTGTCCGGTCTGGGCATGACCGACATTCAGCGCGTTTACGGCGGTGACCGCTACGCCACTGCCCTTGCCATCAACAACACCTATTCCGATCTCTTCCTGGGAAAAGCCATTGTTGCCGCCACCGGCACCGCTTTCCCCGATGCACTGGCCGGCGGCGCACTTGCCGCCCAGAACAACTGTCCCATAGTTCTGCTGCCCGCCTATGCAGGCAACACCGACATCTGCGACTATATCTCCGGCTACTCTCCCTCCAGAGCCTATGTGCTGGGCGGAGAAAAAGCCGTGTCGGACGCTGTGGTCGAAAGCTACTTTTCCCCGTCATCCTCTTCCAGCAGAGTGAGCGCTGACGAAGAAATGAGAGCTGTGTGGATTCCTTATCTGAGTCAGAACAACATCGACAAGGCCGCCATTGACAAGATGGTGGCCGATTGTCATAATGTGGGTGCAAACGCCATTATTTTCCATGTGCGCCCCTTTGGCGACGCCGTATATGACTCCGACTATTTTCCGTGGTCCCATGTGCTCACCGGCACTCAGGGCGTGGGCTATGCAAATGGCTTTGACCCGCTGGAGTATATCGTCAAAGTCGCCCACGAGTACGACATGGAGCTGCACGCATGGATAAACCCGCTGCGCATCCAGCTGGCCAACGGCTCCCTGCCCAAAACCATTTCCGCCGACAATCCCTATACCGTATGGCGCACCGACGGGGACGTGACCAACGACGACTGGGTCATCGACTACCAGAAGGGCAAGTTCTACAATCCCGCCCACGCCGAGGTGCGGCAGCTGCTCATCAACGGCATGGTGGAGCTGGTACGGGACTACGACATCGACGGCATCCACTGGGATGATTACTTCTATCCCGCTGCCGATGAAAGCTTTGACGACAGCCTTGCCTACAACGAATATCTTGCCTCAGGCGGCTCCATGAGCCTTATCGAATGGCGCACATGGAACATCGACGCCCTTGTGCGCGGCTCCTATCAGGCGGTCAAGGCAGTGGATCCAAAATGCGATTTCGGCATCAGCCCGCAGGGCAACATCGGCAACTGCACCCGTGTGGGCGCCGATGTGTACAAATGGTGCTCCACACCGGGCTATGTGGATTACATCTGCCCCCAGATCTACTGGACCTTTGACAACACCATCTCTCCCTTTGCGGTGCGCTGCAGCCAGTGGAGAGAGATAACCACCTGCGACGATGTGAAGCTGTACGTGGGGCTTGCCCTCTACAAGGCGGGCGGCACCGCCGACAGCGGCAAGTGGCAGAAGAACGGCGATGACATCGCACAGCAGATTGAATACATCCGGGAGAACGGCATCAACGCCGACGGCTTCATGCTTTACTCTTACCCCTACCTCAGCACTGCAGGCTGGGAGAGCGAAGTGGAGGCCATCCGTCAGCTGCTGACCTGACCGAACATCATCCATAACGAGCCGGCAACGGAGCATATCCCGCCGGCTCGTTTTTTCTGTCCAGAAAAGCCATTATTCCGGTTCTGAATCTGTCAGCCGGTCCAGCGCGGCAAGGTCGGATTTTTCATAGCGATTGTGACCTTTCAGGCCTTTTTTATATTTCCAGCATGCAATGGCTTCTTCCAGCGTTCTGCCCTGATTGTCTTCAAAGAAATCGCGAATGTACGTGTTGTATTCAAATTGCCGGTCAATTACCGTTTTTCCTTTTTTCTTTTCCTCAAGAATCTGATAGTATGCCTCAACTGCTTCCCCATAGGTTTTTCCCGCATTGCTTTTCAGCCATTTCTGAAACAGAACATTGAAGGAAAAGCTTTTGCCTATTCTTTCCCTGAAAAACGCTCTGTGCTTTTCCGAGCACACAATGTCAGCCTCTATTATTGAGCCTTCGGTAATCAGTCCGGTGTATGCAGTGTTTTTTCTTTTTGCAGGCATCTCCGGAATCTTTCCAGTGTCAAGAAAACAGGCAATCCTGTCGGTAAGTTCTATCTTTCCGCCTGAAACCGGCAGGCTGTTTTTCCTGCAGAAATCCACCAGCTCTTCCTTGAGATAATAATAACTGCGGAACGTGTCCCCGTCCAGTTCTCTGCTCAATTCCGGTCTGTCACTCATCATCTTACCTCCCGTAACTTCAGTCCTGCCTGCCGGTATGATGCAAACGCACAGTCAGAACCGGTCAATGACACCGGAACCACAGACGGACTTTGAGATAGCTTAAACGTATTTTTTTGATTCCTGTACGTTATTGAGCATCTTATCATCACCATCATCCTCCGTCCGCATACGCACGGCGCACGCCCTGTACGCACGCGGCCCCGGTCCTGTTTTGTTTGATTTGATTTGGTTTACTTTACTTTTGTTTGATTTTGTTTTGTTTGGTTTTGTTTTCTTTTGTTTGTGGGATTACGGAATACATTAACCGGAGTTTTTGCTGCAATAACCCCTGTGCCTGCTTTCAGCTCATGCTTCGCTGCCGGTTTCTGAAGCATAAACCGTTATCCTCAATATCATTATAGCACAAAGGCAGCGCGCACTACTATCAACTTTCCGCCTTAATAAAATCTTAAACCATTCCCCTCTTTTTTCTTAAAGGGATGGTGTGCTATGATGTAGTCAAAGAGAAAGGTGCACTGATATTATCTCTGAAAGGAGCCCGCTGCTGTGAACACTGTGCTGATATGCGACGACGACCGCGACATCCTTGCCGCGCTTAAGATATACCTGACCGCCGAGGGCTACCGGGTGCTTGAAGCATCAGACGGCGCCCAGGCGCTGGATATTGTCCGGCAGGGCGGCGTTGAGCTGGTGCTGATGGACGTGATGATGCCGGTCATGGACGGCATTGCCGCCGTTGCCGCTCTGCGCGAGGAAAGCAACATACCGGTCATAATGCTGACCGCCAGGAGCGAAGACACCGACAAGGTACTGGGGCTGGGCATGGGTGCTGACGATTACGTCACCAAGCCCTTCAACCCGGTGGAGCTGCTTGCCCGTGTGCGCTCTCAGCTGCGCAGATACACCCGTCTTGGCGGACAGCCTGCCGGCAGCGCTGTGACCATCGGCGGTCTTACGCTCAACGACGAAGAAAAGACGGTCACTCTGGACGGCGACCCCGTCGGGCTTACCCCGATAGAATACAGCATTCTCCGTCTGCTCATCAGCCAGCCGGGAAAGGTGTTTTCCTCGGCGCAGATATACCGGCGTGTGTGGAACGACGAAGCCATCGGAGCCGAAAAGACGGTAGCGGTGCACATCCGTCACCTGCGCGAAAAGCTGGAAATCAACCCTGCCGACCCGCGCTACATCAAGGTGGTATGGGGTCAGGGCTACAAAATAGAAAGGAACGGTCATCAGAATGAACAAGCTTAAAAGAAGTACCGGCGCAAAGACGGTCGCTCTTCTGCTGCTGGCACTGTGCATCCCGCTGTCGCTGCTGGGTGCCGCTGCAGCAGCCGCACTTGCCGGTCAGGACGCCTACTCCGGCGGTATTCCATACCAGACAGTGGAGCGCCTGCTGGATTTCGACCTTGAGGAGCTCTCCGACAATTTACTATACTCCTCCTCTTCGGCCAAGCATGCCTTCCGGATGGAGTTTTCCCGTGACCGCTGCACAACCACGGTCACCGTAGTCAACCGGGACGGAATGACTCTGCTGCAGAATTACAACGCCGAAATATATCCCGGAACCGGGCTGCCCTACACGCTGTCTTACGGTGCCAACGACGGGCAGTGGGTGTGCTGCTTCACCCCCGGTCATGACAATCCCGTGTCCGAGATCGAATACGCCGTAAACACCTCCTATCTCGTTTCCGGTGCCACCTTCTCCGAATGGCTCTTTGACAAGTACGGCATAAACACCTTTGGCCTCACCAACGACGAGATCTATGCCGAATACGGTGAAGCATTCTATGCCCAATACGAAACCGAAACGCACACCGAAACCAGATATGCCTCCTGTCACAGCTATTACAACGTCACCCTTGGCCGCGCAAAGGACACGGTTACCCTTTTCAGCGAGGATCATCTTGTGCTGACCGCGCTGAACATGCGCTGGGCTATACTGTGGCTGACCGCAGGCAGCGTGCTGCTGGGCATCGTTCTGTTCGCCTTTCTCTGCAAGGCCGCAGGCTGGCGCAGGGAGGGCAAGCAACCCACCGGCACATGGCTGGAGCGCATACCTCTGGGAATCTTTCTGGGCGGCAGCGCTTTTGTGCTGCTGATGCTCCGGCTCGCAGCCGACAGGCTTTCACTCTACAGCGAGCTCAGCATATTAAACCTGATCGTTTTTGCCGCTGCGGTGTATGCGCTGGTGCTGTGCGGTGTGGGTGTCATTCACTCCCTCATCGCCCGCTTCAAGTGCAGGGGCTGGTGGAAGCACACTGTCATTTACCTGCTGTACAGGGGAGCAAAGTGGGCCTTTGAAAATCTTTCCTCCCTGTGGCAGGCTCTGCTGGCTGTCGGCGGATGGCTGCTGGGCAACTCTCTGCTGGTGCTACTAATGTTTGCAGTTGACAGTCCCGGTCTTGTGCTGGTGCTCATCGGACTGTTCAACCTCGCCGCTGCTGCCGGCATCATTGCCGTTGTGACCCAGTGGAACCGACTGCGCAGGGGTGCTGCCGCCATCGCCTCCGGCGACACCTCCGCAAAGGTGGACACCACCCGCATGCTTCCCGCCCTGAAAGCCCACGGCGAGGAGCTCAACCGCATAGGTGACGGTGTGGCTGCAGCCGTGGAGGAGCAGCTGCGCAGCGAACGCATGAAGACCGACCTGATAACCAACGTTTCCCACGATCTCAAGACTCCACTGACCTCCATTGTAAGCTATGTCGGACTGCTCAAGGGCGAGCCCATCGAGAACGAGACCGCCCGCGGCTATATCGACACCCTTGACCGGCAGGCTGTCCGTCTGGGCAGACT
>JAZUOR010000315.1:0-3610 GCA_045604745.1 Acutalibacteraceae bacterium
TGCTCAGATGGCTGAGAGAAGAGTGTGCATCAGATCCGCGCTCTGACTGGCAGCGACGTATGCTGCGGACTTTTGGGGGTGACGCGGATGTCTGACATTCATATCCTCGAAGCACTCAAGTTCCATCTTAGAACAGCATTACTCGAAACTGGGGAAAAGGAAATAGCACGCCAAACAAAGTAGTTCGAGGAAGCATTACGCAAGCGAAAGAATGAGATCGTCTGCCAGATCGTAGATCAGCTGTCAATACAGGTCTCCCAGAATTTTCCACAGGAGTGCATCATCAACATTCAGATGCGAGGTGAGCGACTGAAAGGAGGCGGCGCAGATGCTTGAAAGCTACGACGAAATGACATGGGCCAACGGCTGGCAGATCCGGTACCGGAGAATGAAAGGCGCTAACGTTCGCCACAAGCAGACCTGCACAGTGTGCGGCAGGAAGCTGGTCAACACATACCGCAGGGACGGCGTGTGGAAGTGTAAGAAGTGCTGGGACAGAGAAGGAGGCGCAACGGAATGAGCACCGAACTGAGGAAAGACTGCCCTATGCGACACGAGAACGGAAACTGTCAGCCTGCCGGTGGTTTTTGTACGGCGGTAAACGCCCCAATCTGTGAGGCATTGCACAATGCATACGACACAGGATGGCGCGCTGCTTTTCTCCGAGCTCGGCAGAAAGCAAAGGAGAACGAGCCCCTGACGCTGGACAAGCTACGGCAGATGGACGAGGAACCGGTCTATGTTCAGCTCGGAGACGGACAGGAAGGGTATGTTATTCTGGTGTGGGAATATGGCTCTGTTATGCTTTATGGGCTAAAATTCGAGCCGGTTGAACTTGATCCTGATTTTTATAATATGAGGCATAACGACCCGGACGGACATTTTGGCCTGCATATCCTCGGCTGGCTGGCCTACCGCGACAAACCGGTGAGGCGTGGGCGGTGGATCTGGAACGAAGGCGGGTGGTGGGAATGCTCAGAATGTTCCTGCTGTCCTGCATCATGGGATCCAAAGCCGGATAACGAAAATGGACTGCCGCCGTTCTGTCACAGCTGCGGCGCAAAGATGGACGGAAAGGAGAATGGGGATGCGTGAAAACATGGGCTTGTATCGTGGCAAGCGGAAAGATAACGGCGAGTGGATCGAAGGAAGTCTTCTCAAGGTAACGATAAGCAGCGAAACCTGTTATCTCATATTTGGTGAAGATTTCCTCACCGATGGTAACGAAGTTGTCGCATTGATCCATGCGCTTGTCGATCCTGAGACCATAGGACAATTTACCGGACTGCCCGACAAGAACGGCAAGCGGATTTTTGAGGGGGATGTTCTTCGGTATTGTGGGGTGCAAAATGTTGTTGTGTCTTTTGAATACGGGCAGTTTGTTATCAATCATTACGCCATAAACCTATTACGTTCCAGAAATGCCGAGAGTGAAATCATCGGCAACATCCACGACAAACCGGAGCTGTTGGAGGTGAGCGAGGATGAATGAGTTGAAACCGTGCCCGTTTTGCGGTGGAGTGCCGAAATTGATTCGTTGCGGAGATCAAAAAGAATTTGTTGTGTACATTTGCTCTGAGTGTTATAAAACGCCTGTTCACAACGACGAAGCAAGGCTCACAGAAATAGGAGCAAGAAAAATCTGGAACAGGAGGGCAACCGATGAATGAAAAAGATAGGTTGACAGAGCTGATACGGGCAAGCCTAATGAAACATGTTGGTAAATCGTGTTCTCTCGCTGAAAATATAGTTGCTGACCTCATAGCGAACGGCGTCACTATGGCGCCGCAATGGATCAGCGTTGAGGAGAGGTTGCCGGAGGGTGACAACAGAGTGCTTGTCAGTTGTCGAACGAAGAAGGGCGTTCAGAGCTGCAACCTTGCGTATTACTGGAATGGCACATGGCACGGGCAGGGAAGTATGTCTGGCGTCACCCACTGGATGCCGCTCCCCGACCCGCCGGAGGATTTATCATGACAAGGGAACAGGTCAAGACTGAGCTCAGGCGATATTTGCCCTTAAAATCCTCGTTGACAGCTGCCCAGGATGAACTGTCGGAGCTGCACGAGCAACTTGATGGGCTAAAAGCTGTGGTCGACAGTGACGTGCCGCTGAGAACTGGCGGAGCGTCTGATCCGGTCGGTAATGCGGTGATCCGGTTGGAGGCAGCCACCGCGCGGCTCGAAACGTCTATCGACGAACTGGCAGATCAAATAGTACACATTGAGCAGCTCATCATTCTCGCCGACGATGTCTACGGGCAGTCCATAATCCGCTGGCGATGGCAGCGCGGAGTACCTTTCCGTGAGATCTGCGGCAAAGTACACCTCGAACATACTGCGCTCTTTGAGCATTACGAGAAAGCAATTGGCGAAATATCCTCTAAAACCGAAAGAGCGGACTAAAACGTACTGACTTATGTGATAAGATAATACCGTAGGTACTCATGAGTGATATAGACATTTGTGTTTTACCTCCTTAATCAGCCGAAGCCGCTGTCCGAATTGTCGGATGGCGGCTTCGGTAATTTTCGCTTGAGAGGTGAGCAGGGTGTGGCGAAAGGCAAACATGAATACTGGCAGACGTCCGATGGTCTTACGCTGCTCGCTGCCTGGGCGCGGGATGGACTGAGCAAAGCGCAGATAGCCAAAAACTGCGGCGTTTCCCGCTCTACGCTGGCGGTGTGGGAAAAGAATTATCCGGACATTTCGGACGCTTTACGCAGGAATGCCGCGCTTGCTGATATAGAGGTCGAAAATGCACTCTTCAAAAAGAGCCTCGGCTATAACGTGCCAGTAACCAAACACTTTAAGCTTCGGGAGATCCATTATGACGAGAACACCGGCAGGAAGGTCTCCGAAATCGAACGGCTCGTAGAGGTTGAGGAGCAGACACATGTTCCCGCTGACACTGCAGCTCAGAAGTTCTGGCTGTCAAACCGCCGACCGGACAAATGGCGCGACAAACCTGAGGCGGCAAAGGAAAGCCGACCGGACATCGCAACCGATCCGCTGTCTGCGTCTCTGGAGGATGAATAATGCTGCGAGGTAAACAGGCTCAGATCGTGCGCTTTGCCGATTCGGATTATGACGTACTGATCTGTGAGGGCGCGGTTCGCTCCGGCAAGACATCGATTATGATGCTCGCGTTCATTGACTGGGCAATGCGGAATTATGAGGACTGCTGCTTCGGGATCTGCGGCAAAACGGTCGGCTCTGCGCGGCGCAACATCATCGACCCGTTTTTGCACATGTCCTATGCCCGGAAACGCTATGACATGACCTACCGTCGCAGCGACAACGCGCTGACCATCACGGCAACCCGCAACCGGCACGAGGTAACCAACGTGTTCTACGTCTTCGGAGGCAAGGACGAGGCCTCACAGGATCTGATCCAGGGCATCACTCTTGCCGGCGTTCTGATGGACGAGGTGGTGCTGATGCCGGAATCCTTTGTCAATCAGGCCGTTGCACGATGCTCGGTAGCAGGATCAAAATTCTGGTTCAGCTGCAACCCCGGATCACCGGAGCACTGGTTCAAGCGCGGCTGGATAGATGATGCCGAGGCCAAAAACGCCCTTGTGCTGCATTTTACTCTGGACGATAACCCG
>JAZUOR010000316.1:0-2130 GCA_045604745.1 Acutalibacteraceae bacterium
CCGCTTGGCCTCCGACTTGTATGACTGTCAAACCCTTGTGACCAAACCTGAATACCTCGAAGGTGCAGATTATATGATCGTGATTCGTGCCTGCTTTAATAACGCCCCAATGCAGCTAAATCAACCTTACGGTGTAGTGGAAGTAACCTATGAAAGCGGGATGACGAGTTTTTCCATGGTGGCGCAGGTGAACACGCCTGAGTATATGCTTGACAAAAATTATCATCTGTTTTCCGTCAAGGAATACACCGAGGCGCCCGAATGGACGGACTTGGGAGAACTTAATGAGGTTACGATCACCAAAGAGAACTTTGATGAATTGTTCAGAAATAACAGTGGAGACGGCTGGCTTAATCGTGAGTCTGCATCGTCCATTCGCAGGAGGACGGCAAAGGCGTGGAGCGTGATCTATAATCAAGAGAGGTTCTACTATATTCTCCAGCAGGAAAACGGAGAACTGTATCTGGCATACGGCTACTACGATTATTCCGAAAAAGATGATCCTGGCTCTGATGATACCTATATCCGTTGGCTTTACAAAATTGCACCCGATGACACACCGCTGAACCAAGGACAGGATGCCAACGGCATAGTTGATATCGTTGACCCCACAAAGGATGGAAATTTTACCTACGACGCGGCGATGGAGAAGTTTTATGAAGATGAGCGCAACGAATACTTCTTCGGTGGCATTTACAGTCAATATGTGATTGTTCATTACGATGACGGAACCACGGAGGACATTTCAACCGCCCTGCAGAACGGAAGAACAACCCTTGCCGATCTGGACAGATTCGGTATCCGATACTGGACAGAGCCGAAGGTAAATTCTCTTGATGCTGCAATATCTTCGGCAATACTGAACCATTACCGAAGCGACAAGCCGGACGGCCTCATCCATGTAGAAAGCCATGTGTTGCTGGCGAATGAGGTAATGAGCGGAACACCGCTGGTCGGAGCAGATAATCACGCAAAAAAGATTACGGCGTATCTTCTGGTGCATCAGGCGAAATACAGCACCTATGGGGGTAAGCTGGAAGCGGCGGGCGGCAGTTATCTTCCTACGGCTATCACATTCAAAATCAGTGAAGATGGGGAGTATATTCTGGAGGAATACTGGGAGCCAAGGGACGGCGGTTACTACGTTGATGATATTCGCGGCAAATTTCCGGGGTCTTCTGCTGACGACGCACTGAATGATCAGGCATATATTGAAGATCTGAAAGCGCAGAACTACAATAAAGCTCTTGCATACCTGAACGGTGTCGGCAGTCTGGACAACAGAATCGCGGAGTTGCTTCAAGAGATTCAATCTTCACCGGCCTATTCGTCCAATCCCGGAGACTATATCCGCGCGCATGAAGCGGAGTATGAAAAACTGCTCAGCTACAGCGAATATACCCTGCGGTACTGCTTTACTGAGTTTCTTAAAGGTGGCCAGATCGACCTGCGCGGGCATATTATGGCTCTGGCCTGTCAGGATATCATGCTTGCGTTGGGCGAAGGATACACGATTGATCAGAATCCAAGTACCGGACAGAATTGGTTTGATTCATTCCGCGGCAGCGCAGAGAATCTTGCAGGTCAGCTCAGTTACAAAGAATTGGAGGAGCATTACCCTGTGTCTTTCCTGCTCCTTCGGTTGAGCAATGACACCTTCTCGACCAAAAACGCGCGAAATTAAGCAAAGCAGCGCAGCTCCTGAAAGGGAGCTGCGCTGCGCAGTGTGCCAAAGAACCCCAAAAACAGATGCACAAGTTACAGTGTGTGCGGGGGTGCTCGAGGGGGGCGGCAGCCCACATCGAGTTAGATCGAATGCCTCGCAAGCCGCGCGTTGCAAGGCGCAGCGACTCGCAGCGCGAGGACTTTTGTGCCGCATAGCGGCACGAAAGTAATGGCATTTTGAAGCCTGTCAAAAATCCGAAGGACTTTTTTGACAGGCTGACCAGCGCAGCTCCTGAAAGGGAGCTGGGCGGCGGCGTATTTGAAGGTCTTTTCGTACTAATTACTTGAGACAGTAATACCGGCATCGGAGTTGGACTCGGTGACACAGTCGATGGTCAGAACGACGGCGAGCGCCACGATCTCGTCTGCGGGGTTTGCGATGTCCAGCTCATAGCTGTCGCCCCA
>JAZUOR010000317.1:0-5545 GCA_045604745.1 Acutalibacteraceae bacterium
GTGGGCAAGACCACATTGTTCGATGCTTACACATGGCTGCTGTTCGGCAAGGACAGCGCCGGGCGTTCCGATTCGTCCTTTGACGTCAAACCCTACGGCAAGGATCTGCCGGTGTGTATCGTGACCGGCGAGTTCGATGCAGGTCCGGAGGGCAGTGTCACGCTTCAGCGGCAGCTTGCCGAAAAGGCAGTTCGGCAGCGCGGCACCGAAGAAACCAGCATCAAAAACGATTACTCCTTCCACATCAACGGCGTTCCCAAGTCCAAAACCCAGTACGACAATTACATTTCCGAGTTGTGCCCTCCGCAATATTTCCGCATGGTCAGCGATCCCGACTATTTCGCCGGCAAGCTCAAGTGGGACGACCGGCGCAGCGTGCTGACCGAGCTGTTCGGAGAGGTGGACGAAAGGGAACTGCTCTCCGGCAGTGACGAATGGTCTGCGCTGCTGACCGCCGCCGGCACGAACAATATACCGGATTTTCGTGCGATACTGACCGCAGAGCGCAAAAAGGTCCGCGCTGACCTTGACATGATCCCCGCTCTGATCTCGGAGGCTGAAAAAGCGATTCCTTCCGAGATACGTACATTTGACCCCGAAGAATTAAAAGCTGCAGAGACCGAGCTGGCGGAAGCTGAGCAGCGCAGAGCCGACATCAGGAACGGCACTGCAGTCGTGGAGCTCAAAGCCAGGCTGGTAGACGCTGAGACCGATCTGGTGCGCAGCGAGAGTGAGTATCTCAACTCCGATGAGTATCGGCTGGCAAGCAAAAGAGTGTCCGATGCAGAAGCAGAGCGGCACGAAGCTTATGCTGCGTCTTATCGCGTGGAATCCGATCTGAATAAGGCCGACAGAGCTCTTGAGGATGCCAATAACCGTCTTGATCGGCTGCGTGCGGAATACGCAGAGATAAAGGCTGCGGAGCTGCCGCGAGACAGTGAGACATGTCCGCATTGCGGTCAGCTGCTGCCGCCGGACAAACTTGATCAGATCCATGCCGATTTCAACCGCCGTAAATCCGAACGAGCCGAGACAAATGTTGCTGCAGGCAGAGCCGCCAGGGCCGATGCCGAAAAGGCAAAAGAGAAATGCCAGAGGCTGGAGAAAGAGCTCGATGCCGCGACTAAGCGTCTGGACGCGGCAGAGCTTCAGCTTGAGAAAGCCAAGGAAGCGAAGCTTGCACTTTGCTCTTACCGCGACACCGAGGAATACGGCTTCAAGCAAGCCATCGTTGATTCTATCAAAAATGAGATAGCACAGGCTCAGGCCGATACAGATAAGCGGCTTGCCTGTGCGGACGAGGAAATCGCCCTCATTAATCACTGTCTTACCTCATTCAGAGAGTCGGCTGCCCAGCAGGTCACTGCAGAGCATCAGCGCCGCCGCGCAGGCGAGCTGAAGGAGCGCGCCCGTGACCTGGGCAAGCGAGCTGCAGAGCTGGACAAGCTGCTTGACATGTGCGCCCGCTTTGAGCAGTACAAGCTTTCGGCCATCGAGGAGAGCGTCAACAGCCGCTTCAGGTATGCACGCTTCAAGCTGTTTGATCATCAGCTCAACGGTGGCTGGTCAGAGTGCTGCGAGGTAGTCGTGGACGGCGCTCCCTACAGCACCAACCTCAATCCCGGTAAGAAGATCAACGCCGGTCTGGATATCGTCAGCGTCCTTTCGTCCGCGATCGGCTTCTCTGCGCCGGTATGGATAGACAACGCCGAGAGCTATGTGTCCGTCATGGACATCGACGCACAGGTCATCAGGCTGAAAGTTGACAGTAGTGCGCGCACACTGACAGTCATGCAGTAACGAAGGAGGATATAATAATGGCAGAAAATGTAATTGCAAAGGCAAGCAGCAAGGAACTGTACAGTCAGACGCTGGACAAGGTCAACGCATATCGCAGCGAGGGCAGACTCTCTCTTCCGGAAAACTACAGCCCCGGCAATGCTATACAGTCGGCTCAGCTCGTTATCAGCGAGGTCGTTGACCGCAACAAGAAACCTGCGCTGGAGGTATGTACGAAAGCGTCCATTGCCCAGGCGCTGCTTGATACCGTTCTGCAGGGACTCAACCCCGGAAAGAAGCAGTGCTATTACATAGTGTACGGTGACAAGCTGGTCATGCAGCGCAGCCGCTACGGCGAGGAACATCTGGCGAAATCCCTCTGCCCCGAAATCGAGGGAATCTACCCCGATGTAGTTTACAAAGGCGACATCTTCAAGTACATCAAAAAGCACGGCCGCACCGTTATAACCGAGCACCAGCAGGAGCTGGGCAACATCGACAAGAGCGCTATCGTAGCCGCTTACTGCACCATTGTCTACAAGGACGGCACCGAAGCCTCAACCATTATGACTATCGACGAAATCCATGCAGCATGGCGTATGAGCAAGCAGCGTCCCTTTGACGACAAGGGCAATCTCATTGCGAGCAGCACACACGGTCAGCACACTGCCGAAATGGCGATGAAGACCGTTGTCAGGCGCGCCTGTAAGCCCATAATCAACAGTTCCGACGACAGGAATCTTATTATTCTTGATTCTGTCCGGCGCACCGACGACGCCCGCACGGACGCGGAGACCGACGCTATTATCGACGATAACAGCGGAGTAGTGGATGTTGATTTTAACGAGCCGCCGATAGAGGTCGACACATCCACCGGCGAGGTGGTCGAGACCGTTTCCGAGGTTACTCCTTACTGATGAAGATAACAACAATAGCCTCCGGCAGCTCAGGCAACGCCTATACCGTTACCGACGGCATGACCACCCTGCTGCTGGAGGCGGGATTGCCGGCGCACAAGCTGTGCGTCGCCACGGATCTGGCGGCTATCGACGGCTGTCTGATATCACATGAGCACATGGATCATGCAAGAGGCGCTGCGGAGCTGACGTCGCGCTACGGGATCCCCGTCATTGCGTCGCGGAAAACCCTCGCAGCACTGAGACTTGAGAATTCCTTTCTTGCCGAACCGGTGGAGGATCGTGAGGAGATCCGCTGCAGGACCATGACGGTCAAGGCCTTCTCGGTACCGCACGACGCGGCCGACCCGATGGGGTTTCTTGTCAGGAGCAGCGCAGGCGACAAGCTGATGTTCGTTACCGATGCGTTCTACATACCTATCCGCCCGCCGGCGGGGCTTACCCATCTGATGGTTGAATGCAACCACAGCGTTGAGCTGCTGGATGAGACTATCCTGCTGGGCGACACGCCCCATGAGCAGCGCGAGCGTATACGCCGTTCACACATGAGCCTTGAGACGCTGATCGGATGGCTGGAGAAAAACGCCGACCGGCTGGATGCGCTTCAGGAGATACATCTTATCCACATATCCGGACGCAACGGAGATCCGCGGCTGTTCAAGGAGAAAATTCAGGAAGTTACCGGAAAGGTGGTGCTGCTGTGCTGAACAGCATTATCATCATGGGACGGCTCACCGCCGATCCTGAACTCAAAACAACGCCGGGCAATCTGTCTGTCTGCTCGTTCACTGTCGCCGTCGATCGCGATTATCAGCGCACAGGCGAGGAAAAACAGACCGATTTCATTGATGTCGTGGCATGGAGAAGCACGGCGGAATTCGTTTCCCGTTACTTTGCCAAGGGACGCATGATCGTTGTACAAGGTTCCCTGCAGAGCCGTAAATGGCAGGACAGGAACGGAAACAAGCGCATCGCGTGGGAGATTCAGGCCGACAAGGTGCACTTCGCCGGCGACAAGCCGGACAGCAGCCGCGAGGTTCCCGACCGCGACGCGGCAAGGGGTGTGCCTCTGACCGAACACAGCTCCGACGAGGATTTTCTTCCTGTTCCGGACGAAGATCCGCCATTTTAAGGGGTGACCTATGAACTGTATCGTATGCGGTGATTCGCCGCGCAGCGTTATGCGCTGTCCGTGTCTGAACGGGCGGCCGGTGTGCATGGCTCACTGCCTGAACTGTAAATTCCACCGTAACGACAACAGCTCGGTATGGTGTGGATATCATTCTGCAGCAGGAGGTGATGCGGTTGGCCCGTCCGCTGAAAAGCGGAGTTGATTACTGGCCTTTCGATGTCGATTTGTTCGAAGATAAAAAGTTCAAGCTTATTAAAGGTGAGTTTGGTATCAAAGGAGCGTTCATCGCGCTCTGCCTTCTCAACAAGGTTTACCAGACGAACGGATATTATAAAGTGTGGGATGATGACGACTGCCTCCTGATGTCTGATGGTGTCGGTTGTGGTTGCACGCCCACGCTGGTATCAGAGGTGCTGCACAGGTGCTGCGAACGTTCTCTTTTCGATAAGAGGGTTTTCGATGTGTTTGGGGTCATCACCTCTGCGGGAATACAGCGGCGCTACCTGAGAATAGTGGCGAACAACCGCGACAGCATTCCCATGATTCAGGAGTACTGGCTGCTGGACGTCAACGATGAAAACGACGTTCCGACGGGTACTCTTAATAAGCTTGTCTTTATTTCGAAAGACCGTAAGGAAAACCCCGTTATCCGTAAGGAAAACCCCGATAGCCTTAAGGAAAACACCACAAATCAAAGTAAAGTAAACAAAAGCAAATCAAAGCATAGTAAATCATCTGCGCGCGAGGCTGCGCAGAATGAGGTCGCGGCGCCTGCCGGCGCTTCGCTCCCGACTGATCCTGATGATATCGAGAAGATGATCATTGAGTCAATAGAGAGGGATATCCTCGGCAGGCATATGAATCCCGCGCAGCAGGCCAAGGTCTGCGACCTCATGCGATGGTATGACAGCGCTCAGATGCTGGGAGCCATAGAGAAAAGCAAACGCTCCGGCGGAAGATCTATCGAGTACATCGAAACCGTGCTCAGGAATAATGACTATGCATCTTCAGGCGCACCTTCGCAGCAGGGCATGTACACCTCAGCTTATGACATGGACGAGGTGGATGCGCTGATGGATGAGGATATCTACAACGAACCGGAGGGTTACAATGAACAGTATTAAATTCATAGTACCGGGCGCACCGCAGGGCAAAGCACGACCGAGAGTAGTGCGCTCGGCATCCGGCGGCAGCCATACATACACGCCGGACAAGACGGTCGCCTATGAGGAGCTGGTCAGACTGAAATGCCGGGAGGCGTGCAGCTGCCTGCTGACCGGTCCGCTGTACGCTGAGATCGAAGCGATCTTTCCCATCCCTAAAAGCACCAGCAAGAAGGTTAGACAGCTGATGGAGTACGGGCAGGTAAGGCCGACAAAAAAGCCCGATGCCGATAACATTGCGAAGATCATTCTCGACGCCATCAATGGTGTTGCATATGAGGATGATGCGCAGGTCGTCAGCCTGAGCGTCGTTAAGGATTATGAGTGCCCGAACACCGGAGTGGTTCCGGGTGTAAGGGTGATGATTTGCGAAATGTGAGGAGGAAACCAAATGACCATAACCAACGCCGACAGGATCCGCTCCATGACCGACGAGGAGCTGGCGCACGTGCTGCTGCATCTGGACGGCTTCGAAACGTTCTGCACCAGCTTCAAAGAGTGCGTTGAGAAAACGGATCAGGGTGTGGATATCCCGGAGTCTCAGTGCGAGGCAT
>JAZUOR010000318.1:0-8936 GCA_045604745.1 Acutalibacteraceae bacterium
TTGGCTCACAGAACGACATGGCTACGATCCGACTTCTTGTCGTTTTCCTTTTTCAGCGCCTTGAGGTCGGTGACCTCAGTGCTGAGCTTCACGGTGATGGAGGGATATTTGGTCAGCTCGCGCTCATACCATGCGATGAGCGCCTTGTCCTTTTCCTTGAAAGAGGGAGCGGCAGCGGCTACGAACACGCCGCCAAGGCGGTCGCTCTTTTCGTAAAGAGTGACGGTGTGACCGCGTTTTGCGCACACGAGAGCTGCCTCCATGCCGCCCATGCCGCCGCCGATGACAGCGACCTTCTTTGCTTTCTTTGCCGGCTCAAGGCTGTATTTATCCGACTGCATGACTGTGGGGTTCAGTGCGCAGCGGGCGATGTGGCTTGCGTCGTGGATGGACTGTGCGTTGGCAACGCCCTTGTAGTGGGACATGTTGAAGCAGGCGTTGTGGCAGCAGATGCAGGGGCGGATGTCCTCCATGCGGTTCTCAATGAGCTTGGTGACCCATTCGGCGTCGGCGAGGAACTGACGGGCAACACCAACGGCGTCAATGCGGCCTTCCTCGATTGCCTTTGCGCCCACGTCGGGCTCCATGCGTCCGGCACAGACAACGGGGATGTCAACAAACTTCTTGATGTGGGCGACATCTTCGAGTTTGCAGTTCTGGGGCATGTACATAGGGGGATGAGCCCAGTACCAGGAGTCGTAGGTGCCGTTGTCGGCGTTGAGCATGTCGTAGCCGGCATCCTGCAGATACTTTGCCGCTTTTTCGCTTTCTTCCATGTCGCGGCCTATCTCGGTGAATTCCTCGCCGGGAACAGCACCAACGCAGAAATCCTTGACGTAGGACTTTACGGAATAGCGCAGTGAAACGGGATAATCGTCTCCGCAGGCGTCCTTGATGGCCTTGACTATCTCCACAGGGAAACGATAGCGGTTTTCAAAGGAGCCGCCCCACTCGTCGGTGCGCTTATTGGTGTATTCAAGGGTGAACTGGTCAAGCAGATAGCCCTCGTGTACGGCGTGAACTTCAACACCGTCAACGCCGGCCTCCTTGCACAGGACGGCGGTTTTGGCAAAGGCATCAATGATCTGCTTTATTTCCCTGACCTTCAGAGCACGTGTGGTGACCTTGTCAGACCAGCGGGAGGGCAGCTTGCTGGGGCTGGCGCTCTGGTAGGGGATGTCGATGATAGGCTTTATCAGACTGCGTACAACAGGCATGTTGTGAAGCATTACCAGCGGAGTGGGAATAGCCCAGGAGCGGCCCATGCCGGCAGTTATCTGAACAAACAGCTTGGCTCCGGTCTTGTGGATCTCTTCCATGAACTCCTTGAGCTCGGCGAACATCTTCTTGTTTTCATAGAGCCACTGTCCCATAAAGGTGCTCTTGATGGGAGCAATACCGGGAATGATGAGACCGACATTGTTCTGCGCCTTTTCAAGGAAGAACTTTGCAGCCTCCTTGTCAAAGTGGTTGCCGGTGTGCTCCATCCAGCCGAACAGTGATGTGCCGCCCATAGGGCACAGCACGATGCGGTTCTTGATTTCCACATTGCCGATTTTCCACGGCGTGAACAGGGATTGATATTTCTGATCCATGTTGCTCATGCTTGACGACTTCCTTTTTATGTATTTTCCGCAGCAGCCGCTGCAGAATAAGGTACAGCTCATGCAGGATTGTTAAAAATCCAACATATTACATTATAAACTAAAGTGAATAGCATTACAACATGTTTTTTGTGAGAGTTTTGAGCAAGCACAAAAAAACCTGCATCCGCGGCAGAAACCGGGAGTGCAGGTTTTGTGTGACGAATAAAATCAGTTCTTGTGCTTGGGACGGAAGAAGAACTCGATGTCGTAATCCTTGGGAACCTTGATCTTTACGATGCTGTTGCCCTCGTTGTCAACGTTGATCTCGGCAGCCTTGGCAGCGTCGGCGGCAGCCTCAAGACCGCGCTTCTTGTCCAGAGCGCGCTGAGCGGCGGCAACGGCGGCTTCGGCCTCAAGACGGGCCTGCTGTGCGGCGGCGAGAGCCTCTTCGGCAGCCTTACGGGCAGCCTCAGCCTCGGCAGCCTTCTGAACAGCCTCGGAGTTTACGGAAGCATCGGGCAGGGGAACGATGGAAGCGGCGTTCTTTCTGAGCTCTTCCAGACGGGCAAGCTCTGCCTGAGCAGCAGCCTCGCGGGCTCTGGCTTCCTCTGCTGCCTCATCATCAAAGGGGATGGGCAGAATTATGGGCTCGTCTTCGTAATCAAAATCAGATGCGGTTACCTTGCTGGTATCGAAATCCATGGTGATCGTCTCCTCAAAATTGATTTTTATCTGCCAATGCAGATGCGTTGATATTATTATAGCAATGATTTTTACATGGGACAATAGATATTTGACAATTCCGATAAGAAAAAACAAGTGGTTTGGCTCAACAAATTATCAAAAATGCATTATTTTTTGCAGATTCACGATGAGCTGCCTTGACAGCAGTTGCCGCATCGTGACAGTTGTGCGTACAGATTGACAGTCATGAACGGTGTTTTGGAGTTAGAATGGGACTGCCGAAAAATAAAGGAGGTTCATTTATGGCACGTCCAAAAAAACGAGGGCTTGATTATTTCCCGCTGGATACCGATTTCTTCTGGGACGACAGGATATTCACCATCACCGACAGGTATGGCCCACGCGGCCCGCTTGTGTATCTTGCTCTGCTGTGCGAGATATACAGGGAGGGTTACTATCTTGAAATTCCGGCTGAAACGGTGGCGGGCATGGTAATGCGCCGCGCGGGAGTCAGATGCTTCAAGGACCGCAACGAGGTCATGGAGATAATTGATTACTGCGTGCTGGTGGGGCTCTTTCACCGCGAACTGTTTGAGCAGGGAGTCATAACGTCCGAGGCCATCCAGCGCCGCTATGCCGAGGTTACTGCCCGACGCAGGAGCAGCGGAAGAGAATACTGGCTCCTGCCGGAAAAGGCGTCAAAGGAGCAGCACGAAGGGGAAAGCAGCCCTTCCTTTTCTTTGCCCGAAAATGAAGTTAATGTATGCAATAATCCCACAAACAAAAGAAAACAAAACCAAACCAAACAAAACCAGACAAAACAAAAGCAAAGTAAAGTAAACCAGACAAAACAAAACCATACCGGAGCCGATGCGCCTGCGGGCGCAGATGATGGTGTGATGGTGATGTCACACGAAGTGGACGAAAGAGGTCTTGAAGGAGCCATGGAAAGCTTTGCGCAGGTCAAGACGCTGACAGCAGCCGACAAACTGCGTATTATTGACTGGTGCGGACAATACGGAGCGCGCATGGTGCGCCTTGCGGCCGAGGAGACACATCGCCTTGGCGGCAAAAGCCTTGCCTACGCAGAAAAAGTCCTCACTTCCATGGCAGGAGCAGGAGCGGGCGCAGGAATGATACGCAGCCAGCCATGCAGCGAGGACGTAATTCTTGATGAGGAGTATGTCGCCCAGCTCATGTCGGACGATGGGTGGGGATTCAGCTGACGGGCTGAGCTTCTGCAGAACCGGCATCGTTCCCGATGCTCCTGAGTGCCCTGCGGAACTGGAATATGAACAGCACGCTGGTAAAGGTCACCGCAAGGAAGTCGGCTGCCGGTTCGGCGGCATAAACCGCGGTGGTTCTGTCGGTAGTGAAGAGGGCGGGCATGATGTAGATTAGCGGAAGAAGCAGCACGAACTTGCGCACTACCGCCACGATGATGGAGGAAAGGGCGCTGCCGATGGAAACAAAGGTCATCTGGCAGGCTATCTGTATGCCGAACATAAACATGACTGCCATGTAAACTCTCAGTGCCGGAGCGGCAAACTCGACCAGTGCTGCGTCGGGAGAGAAGATGGAGGCAAACATTCCCGGAAAGAGCATGACCAGCAGCCACAGAGGCGTGGAATAACAAAGGCAGGTTTTGAGCAGCACCCTGAACGCTTCACGTACGCGTCCGGTGCAGCGTGCGCCGTAGTTGTAGCTGATGATAGGCTGGGCACCCTGTCCCAGACCCTGCAGGGGCAGCATGGCAAACTGCATCACGCTGGTAAGAATGGTCATGGCTCCCACGGCGATGTCTCCGCCGTATTTCAGCAGGGAGGAATTGAAGCACACCATAATGACGCTTTCGCTGGCCTGCATGATGAACATGGAAAGTCCGAGGGCAAGACAGGGGAAGAGAACCGATGGTTTAATGGCAAAGTTGCGTACGCGGAGCTTAAGCACGGTCTTTTTGCCGCACAGGAAGCTCAGTACCCACAGACAGGACACAGCCTGTGAGATGACGGTGGCGAGAGCGGCACCACGGACACCTATGCCCAGTCCGAAGATAAAGACCGGGTCGAGGATGATGTTGCACACAGCGCCGATGACCACCGAGATCATGGCAAAGCGGGTAAAGCCCTGAGCGGTGATAAAGCCGTTCATGCTCAGGGTCAGCTGGACAAACAGCGTGCCGATGGCGTACACGTTCATGTAGTCCTCAGCGTAGCCTATGGTGTTGTCGCTGGCTCCGAAGGCCATGAGCAGTTCCCGGTTCCAGAGGAGCAGCACGGCGGTCAGCACCACCGAAAGGATGAGCTGTGCGGCAAAGCAGTTGCCCAGAATAAGCTCGGCGCGTTCATTGTTCTTCTGTCCCATGGAGATGGAGGCTCTGGGTGCTCCTCCGGAGGATACAAGGGCAGCAAAGGCGGACACAAACATGATGATGGGCATGCACACGCCCACGCCGGTAAGCGCCATTGCGCCCTCGCCGGGAATGTGACCGATGTATATGCGGTCGACGATATTATAGAGCATGTTGATAAGCTGGGCTGCCACAGTGGGTACGGCCAGCTTCAGGAGCAGCTTTCCGATAGGCTCGGTGCGCAGAAACTCGCGGTTTTCCATATGAGTGAACATTCCTTTCATGAGTTGTGCGGTGCGTTGCTTCTATTCAGTATCTGCTCACCGTGATGAAATGTCAACAGACAGGTGTGAGAAAATGAATAAAAAGCCCGCCCGACAGGCAAAAACCTGACGGGCGGGCGCGGGATCACCGATTATTTACGGAGGTTCTTACCATACCACCGCCGAATGGCTGTGGATGTAGAATTCCTCCTGACTGGGCTGCCACTTTTTCTCCTTGGGCGGGAAGAGGGAATCAAAAGCCTCCACGGCGGCAGCGTCCTCGCAGGCGTTTTCGGCGGTACTCGGATGATAGAACCAGCGCCGGCCGTCAAGTGCTCCGGGCACCAGCTCGCACACCAGCAATGCGCAGGGGAATACACCGCCGTCAAGGCAGACGTTGTATTTCCTGCTGCTCTTAAAGCCGCTGGCAACGTAGTTGCTGGGGTTGCCGAAAATGACCACCGTGTCGTAGCCCATGTCCTTTGCAAGGGCAAAGGTGCGGCTCATCAGTGCCTTGCCGCAGCCTTTGCGCTGATGGTCGGGATGGACGCAGATGGGGCCGAAGGAAAGGACCTGCTTTTCCTCGCCCAGCTCGTCGGTAAGAGTGGCCCTGCAATACATTATGCAGCCGATGATCTCACCGTCCTGCTCGGCAACAAGGGCGAGCTGAGGGATGAAGTCCTCGTGCCGGCGCATGGTGTGGATGAAGTAGTGTTCGCTGCAGCCCGGTTCGCTCTGGTTCCAGAATGCCTCGCGGGCGAGGTTCTCGGTGGCGCGGTAGTCCTCCGGACGTTCCGGACGGATGATGTAGCTGCTGTTATTGATAATGCTCATGATTGTTTGTTCCTCCTGATGTTGAAAGTTGACTGAGGGACAGGAGGTTTGTGGCGTAAAGAAAACAGATTCGCAAACCTCCTGTTTACGCTGCTATCTCCTTTTTACCGTAAGTTTTCAAATAAAAGCTCTCCTTTGTTAATTTATTTTCCACCGGGCATACTCAGCTGCCCGAACGGTTCCTGCTGAATACAAATCCGAGAATCAGGGCTATGACTGCGGGCAGCAGAAAGTAAAGGCTGTCCATTATGACCCAGATATAAAACGGAGCCGAGTTCAGGGTGGTGCTGTAGGTGTGCCGGTCAACTGCCAGTTTTATAAAAAAGGCGACGACAAGCAAAGCACTGCCGGTAAAAAACAGACGGCGGCACTTTTCTCTGGACATAATAAGCTCCTTTCTGCGGCGGTAGTACACAGACCCGGCCGCCAAAGCAGACCGCGGCGGAATGGTTGATGTATAATCACGCATATGCGGGACTATCGTAATTAATCCTCAAGCTGAGGGCAGGCAGGGTAGCGGCGGCGCAGCTCACTGAGGAAAACGTCGACCTGTCTGCCGCTGAAAAAGGAGTCGCGGATAAGGACACAGGTTTTACCCGACGTTGTGACCGCCCTGAGCACCTTCTGGTCAAGCTCGCGCACAAGCATCAGCTGTGCAAGCTCATAGTAGTGCAGGATGATTCCTTCGGTGAAGAGAAAAACAAAGCGTTTGCCCAGCACGGTGTTCTGCAGATAGGACTGCTTTTCACTGGGGCGGGCGGAAACGTAGTTATCCTCGCAGGCAAGGTCGGAAAGGACGGCTTCCAGCTCGCCGGATGCCTTCAGCTTCTTTATTATGGCACGTGCGCTGCGTGTGCGCCTGCCTTCATACACAGTCATTCCGACAAGCATCAGAAAAACTGCGGCAAAAACAATAATTGCAGGCTTGCGTTCGGGGTTGTCGGAGCTGTAGGTGGCAAGGACTAACGGAGCACCCATACCGCACAGGAGCATAGTTATGACAAAGCTCCAGAGGGTGACAACGCTGCCCCGCAGCATTTTGAAAAGCTGTTTTTCAGTGATGGTTTTCATAGTATTCACCTGATGTGAGGCGGTCCTCAGAGCTGTTCCTTCTTTGCGTTGACCTTGCCCATAAAGCGTTCGGAAAGAATGATAAAACGCTCATGGCGGCCCTCACCGATAAGCTCTGCATCGTCCCATGCCTTGAGCTCAAAGACCAGACGGCGGCCATCCACCTCCACAAGGGTGCTTTCGCAGCGGATGTGAGCGCCGAGGGGAGAGGCGGCAAGGTGACTGATATCCAGCTTTGTGCCCACGGTGGCAGTGCCCTCGTCAAGATAAGCCGCAACGCTCTCCATGGCGGTTTCCTCCATCAGGGCGACCATGGCGGGAGTGGCGAATACGTCAAGGGTGCCGCTGCGCACGGTGCTTGCCAGCTGTGCCTGCTCAACGGTTATGGTTTTGGTAAGAGTGATACCTGTACTAAGCATAATTTCCTGTCCGCGCCGGGTGATTTCCGGCTTTCCTTTGTTGTGATGATTTCGGGTATATTATAATCGTCGGCATGAGAATAGTCAATGGCTTTGGCAGCGGCATGCTTTCGCGGCTTTATTCATATTTTAGTCATTGACGAGCCGAAGATATAATATTATAATATACTTCATATGGGCAGCATTCTGCTCACTGAAAACAGAAGGGTTTGATTCAGGTATGAATTCCGGTACTACCTTCGGCGAGTACATACGGCTGTGTTCACGGCGCTCTCCGATCATGTTCGGACTGATGGGCGGCATTTTTGTTATCATTTTCATCTATATGATAATCACTACGCCCACCAAGTACATAATGCAGGGCAAGATCCGCCTTGAGTCGGTGGTGCAGGTCAGCACCATTTCCGAGCAGAGCGACCTTGCCAACATCAGTGCCGCTGCGGCCAACACCACCGTCGGTCTCATTGAGAACTCCGACACCGTCGGTCTTGCGCTGCAGGCCGCTCACATGGAAAACGACATTGACGCCGGCCTTTTTGCCGCCGAGAATGTCCGTGCCGAGGTCATCAACGATTCGGAGATCATTGAGGTCACCGTTATCTTTGAAAACAGCGCCGAGCAGGCGACGGTCTTTACTTACAATCTCCTGCAGCAGACCTGTACCGAGATAAGCAACACCGTCTACTCCGGCGGTACCAAGTTTATCGGCGACATCATCGAAGACGGCCGCCAGATAGGCAAGGAGTCGGCATGGGTGCCCTCGCTGCTCACTGCCACCTACGGTGCGCTGATAGTCATGGGTCTTTTCCTGTTTGTGCAGCTCATTTCGGTGCTCACCGACAAGACTCTGCGCAGCAACGAAAAGTTCGACAAGATATCAAAGATTCCCGTCATAGCTTCCATTCCCGCGTTCTCCCGCCTGACCGGTCCCAACAGTGACCGCTCCGGCGCCCGTATTTCAAACAGCTACCGCGTTCTGCGCTCGGCTATCAAGTATTCCGCCGACCGCGTCCGCTCGGTTGCCATATGCAGCCCTCAGGCCCGCGACGGACGTACCTCCGTTGCCATCGGTCTTGCCAACGCTCTTGCGGAGACCGACGCCATGGTGCTGCTCATCGAGGCCGACATGAGAAAGCCCAGCGTCAGCATGGACATGCACGTTGAGTCCACCTACGGACTTGCCGACCTGCTGCTGGGCAAGACCAATCTTGCCTCCACCATCTGCAAGACCTCCAACCGCAACCTCTATGTCATCACCGGCATCAACAACACCAACCTGAGCAACGTCAACATCTCCGACCTGCTGGACAGCTCGGTGTTTGACGAGCTGCTGGAAGCGGTGCAGGGTCAGTTTGACTACGTTATCATTGATACCCCTTCGGTTGAAATTGCACCCGACTGTACTTCCATCATCGGTAAGGTGGACTGCTCGGTGGCGGTTGCCATGTACGGTCACACCAAGGTGGATTCCATAAAGTCGGCTCTGGATATCTTCAACGCATCGGGCGGCAAGGTCATAGGCATTGCCACCACCAACACTCCCCACCACGCCGGTGTTTTTGCCAGCCTTTCCAGCTACGGCAAAAAGAATGTGCGCAAGACCCGCAGCCTGAATAACCCAATCAACGATGTGTTCAGCGGCGGCGACGCCATCAAATAAACAGCTTTTATTCAACGCTCTCCATTTCCGGGGAGCGTTGTTTTGCAGTATCTTAAGGAGGATGTAGCA
>JAZUOR010000319.1:0-2209 GCA_045604745.1 Acutalibacteraceae bacterium
GGTATCTCCGTGCTGGAGATCGACCTCACACGGGAAACCGGCTTTGACATGGCCAGCGCACGGGCATGTCTGACCGACATACCGCCCAATGTTCACTGGCTTTATAACGCCAGAGCGGAAAAAGCATGGGATGACATGACGGCGCTGTGTGTGCGTCATCCTGTACAGAAAAAGGACAACGTGCTCTTTACCTACGGCTGTCCCATAGCGTCAAAGCGTACCGACGGTATCTACTGCTACGTCATGGACAAGTGCGCATACTGTCCGTTCTTCTTCGGTATGTACGGCTACGAGGACACCCGCCACGTTCTTTGCGGACGGGATAATCTTGTTGCCGAGCCGGAGGATGTGAAGCTGGGAGCAGGCGAGCGCAGAAAGAAATATCTCTCGCGCTGAAAACCACAGGACAGGGGAGAGGACATGAACTTCACAGAATTCGGAAAAGAGCACAGCGAAGTGATAATGCTGCTGCACGGCGGCGGACTTTCGTGGTGGAACTACAGGGAGGAGGCACAGCTGCTGCAGGACAGGTTTCGCGTCGTTCTGCCTGTCCTTGACGGTCACGCCGGCAGTGACAGTTCTTTTGTCACCATAGAAAGCTGCGCGCAGCACATCATCGACCACATCGACCGTCATTTCGGCGGCTCGGTGCTGTTTATCGGCGGCCTTTCGCTGGGAGGACAGGTTCTGGTGGAAATGCTGTCCCGACGTAAGGATATCTGCCGGTACGCTTTTATAGAGAGCGCCGCGATAATACCGGCTCCGGTTACCGGCAGACTTGTCGCGCCGTCATTCGGCGCAAGCTACGGTCTGATTGAGCAAAGATGGTTTTCAAAGCTTCAGTTTAAGTCCCTGCACATGAAGCCGGAGCTATTTGAGGATTACTATGCCGACACCTGCCGCATCTCACGTGAGGATATGATCGCCTTTACCCGTGAGAGCTGTTTTTTCAAGGCAAGGGAGTCGCTGAAAGAGACTGCCGCAAAGGTTCGGATATTCGTCGGAGGCAGAGAAAGCCGCCGCATGAAGCGTTCAGCGGAAAGGCTGCAAGGCCTTATTCCCGACAGCGGCAGGGAAATACTGTCCGGACTGCACCACGGAGAGTTTTCCGTTAACCATGCCGGTCAATACGTCAGCAGACTGTGCCGCTTTATCGGCAGATAAATGAACGCAGAAACCGCCCGGACATGCACTCCGGGCGGTTGTTCATGTTTATAGTGTTTTCTTACTTTACCTGATGATCTCTGATAAAGAGAACGCCGAGGGTGTTGCGGCCGCAGTGGGAGGAGATTGTGCATCCGGCACGGGTCACCAGAACCTCCTTGAAGGGAGCGATGGCCTTGACCTGCTTTACGCAGGCGTCAATGATTGCAGGCTCACAGCCGGCATGTGTGACGAAGATGCGAGTCTTGTCAATGTCGGAGGCATCACCCACGTTGTCGGCGATGTACTTTGCCAGCACGTCTCCGAACTTGCCGCGGTACTTTTTGCCTACGCCCATCTTGCCGTCACGAACCATGATGCAGGGCTTGAGCTGGAGAAGATTTGCGCCGAAAGCGGCAACAGCAGAGCAGCGTCCGCCCTTGTGCAGGAATTCGAGGCTGTCAACAATAAATGAAGCGTCCACCTTGTCGGTCAGTGCTTCGGTCTTTTCGGCGATCTCCTTTGCACTCATGCCCTGAGCTGCCATGTCACATGCGGCAAGAACCAGCAGACCTCCGCCGGTGGAGAGGTTTCTGCCGTCTACAACGTAGACGTTTTCAAAATCCTCGGCAGCCAGCTTTGCGTTGTTGCAGGTGCAGGACATTTCGGAACTGATGGTGATAAAAACGATGGAATAACCCTCGTCGGTGTATTTTTTGAAGAAGTCGGCGCATTCGGAAATGTTGGCAGCAGCAGTTTTGGGCAGCTGACCGGTCTTTTCGTAATGGGCATAGATCATGTCGGGATCGATGTCCACGCCGTCCTTATAGTTGTTCTCGCCCAGAGCAACCCCAAGAGGGATTGTCTGAACACCATACCGTTCACGCAGTTCGGCACTGAGGTCGGTGGTGCTGTCGCTGGCGATCAATATTTTTTCACTCATTGCAATATGCTCCTTTGCAGTGATTTGATTGCCTCCGCAGGCAGAAAAGTCCGCCGGAAAACAAACTGGTACTAAATAATTATACACTATGTATGCCTCCACAGGCAAGTAAAGTCGGAGGCC
>JAZUOR010000320.1:0-7090 GCA_045604745.1 Acutalibacteraceae bacterium
AGACAGAATAAATTATGAATAACCCTTCAGCTTGTTGCTGCGGTTGGGGTGACGGAGCTTGCGGATGGCCTTGGCCTCGATCTGACGGATACGCTCACGGGTAACGCCGAATTCGGCGCCCACCTCTTCAAGGGTGCGGCTGCGTCCGTCGTCCAGACCAAAGCGCAGACGGATAACTCTGGTCTCTCTGGGAGTCAGAGTGTTAAGCACCTCTTCCATCTGCTTTTTGAGCATGATGCTGGATACCGCATCGTCCGGAGCGGTGGCCTGCTCGTCCTCGATGAAGTCGCCCAGATGGCTGTCTTCCTCTTCACCGATGGGAGTCTCAAGGGATACGGGATCCTGCGCCACGCGCATGATCTCCCGCACCTTCTCCACGGGCATATCGAGCTCTTCGGCGATCTCCTCGGCAGAGGGCTCATGGGCGTTCTCGTGGAGCAGCTGGCTGCGGGCACGCTTGACCTTGTTGATGGTCTCCACCATATGTACGGGAATGCGGATGGTACGGGCCTGGTCGGCAATGGCGCGGGTTATGGCCTGCCGGATCCACCATGTGGCGTAGGTGGAGAACTTGAAGCCCTTGGTGTAATCGAATTTATCAACCGCCTTGATGAGGCCGAGGTTGCCCTCCTGAATGAGGTCAAGGAAGTGCATGCCTCTGCCCAGATAACGCTTGGCGATGCTGACCACCAGACGGAGGTTGGCTTCGCTCAGACGCTTTTTGGCGTTTTCGTCGCCGTTCATGATGCGGATGGCAAGATCAATCTCCTCCTCGGAGGTAAGCAGAGGAACGCGGCCGATTTCGCGCAGGTAGGCCTTGACGGGGTCGTCGATGAACAGTCCGTCGGAGGCCGAGCCGTCGCCGCTGCCGTCGTCCATGACGCCCTCGGTGGCTATGTCGTCCAGTTTGATGTCCTCAACGGGGTCGTCCACAATCTCGATGCCCTGCTGTTCGATGTGGTCATAGACCTTTTCCATCTGTTCGGGGTCAAAGTCCACCTCGGCAAGAGCGTCCAGTATCTCGTGGTTGCTCAGGTTGCCCTTCTGCTTGCCAAGTTCAAGAAGATTGCGGATTGCCGATTTGTTTATCTCGGCGGGGTTTGAGTTGCTCATTGGTTAAACATTCCTTTTCCTTAAGATTTTATATTTGATAAATAATTGGTAAACTGATGGTCGAACTAATCTCTGCGCCGGTTGAGCGACTGCAGGTATTTCTGCAGGTCCTCGGCAGAGGCGGAGGCGATGGCATCGCCCATTGGGCGGCCCGATTCCTCTTTTATCACTCTGATGCAACTTTCGATGTTTTCTTCTCCGGCTGCACCTCCGGCGGTGGGCGATGAGTTGATGATGCGTGCCGCCTGACTCATTTCCTCGGTGGAGAAAAGCTGTCCCAGCGGCGACAGCGAGGGCGAAGCACCCTCCTCTATCATATCCAGCAGCGCCTTGTACAGCCGCCGCCCGAAGTCGGATATCATCTGCTCCGGCGGCATGCGCCCGCTGATAAAGGCCGCCTTGTCCGGATTGTGGTAGAGGATGAAAATAAGCGTCTCTTCGGCCTTGGCGCCCCGCGGGTTATCTCTGCGCACCGGGTTGACCCTGTCGGTGCGTGCGGATATTCCGGCCTCAAGATTTTTGAGCTGTTCCCGTTCCTCGCGTGCCTTTCGGCGCTTGCCGCCGGCTTCTATCTGGGAAAGAATGGCCGATTTGTCGATGCCAAGGTCGGAAGCGATGCGCCCTGCGTACACCTCCCGTTCAAGGTGGGAAAGGGTCGCCAGCAGGTCGCACACCTCGCGCAGATAGCGCACCCGCCCGTCGTCGCTGAGCACATCGTGCCCGGAGCGTATCTCGTCAAGGCGGAACTCAAGCTCGCTGCGGCTGCCGTCGATGAGCTTTTTCATCCGCTCGGCACCGTATTTCTTAATGTATTCATCCGGGTCGAGATTGTCCGGAATGTTGAGCACGCGCACGTCGTTTATGACCGCCCGCAGCACCGGAATGGACTTGCGGATGGCCTTCTGTCCGGCTGCGTCGCCGTCCTGGGAAAGAATGACCCGCTGAGCATAGCGGGACAGCAGACGCGCCTGGTCGTCGGTAAAGGCGGTACCCTGCGAGGCCACAACATTTTCAAAGCCGGCCTGCCACATGGCTATGACATCCATGTAGCCCTCGGTGACCACCACCGTGTCGCTCTTTGAATCCTTGGCCCAGTTGAGGCCGTAGAGATTGTGGCTCTTTTTGTAGATGAGAGTGTCGTTGGTGTTGATATATTTTCTTCCGCCGTGGTCGGCCTCCATGGTGCGCCCGCCAAAGGCGATGATGCTTCCCTGCACGTCGATTATGGGAAACATCACCCGGTTGCGGAACACGTCGATGAGCCCGCCGTTGCGGCTGTGGCGGGAAAGTCCCGCGCCCAGCAGCTCCTCATCGCGGTAGCCCATTCCCCTGAGATGGTCGGTCAGGGCACTCCACGAATCGGGTGACCAGCCGAGGCCGAAGTGGCCGATGGTCCGGTCGGTAAGTCCTCTGCCCCGCAGATATCCGAGGGCAGCCGAGCCCGCCGGAGTGTACAGCTGACGGTAAAAGAACCGCGCTGCCTCCCGGCTTGCTTCCTTCATGCGCCGGCGGGTCTGGGTAAGGCCGTCAAAGGTGCCGTTCTCCGGCACCTCCATGCCTGCCCGGTCGGCAAGCTTTTTCACGGCATCCACATAGTCCAGCCGCTCGATATTGCGCACAAAGGTTATCGCGTCGCCTCCGGTCTGACAGCCGAAGCAGTAAAAGGAACGGTTGTCCGGAAAGACGGTGAAGGACGGCGTTTTTTCCGAATGGAAAGGGCACAGCCCCTTATACAGATGACCGCTGCGCTTGAGTGTGACATAGCTGCCGATGAGCTCCACTATGTCGGTGGATTCACACAGGCGGTCGATGAAATCTCTGGGTATTGCCATTTGTTCCCCCTATCGGTCCCACGACTGCGGTATGGTCAGTCCGATAAACTGGTTGACCGCGTACCGGTCGCTCATGCCGGATATGTAGTCCAGTATGGCACGCTCCTCGCCCTCACTGGCACAGGTGGCGGCGTAAGCCTCCGGAAGCTGCTCAGGCGAGGCAAGGTAATGCTCAAACAGGTGCTTTATCATCATCTCCGCCTTGCTTTCCTCCCCCTTGACCACCGGGTTGTGATAGATGTTGTCAAAGAGGAATTCCAGCAGGATGTCATACGCCCGCTGAACCTTGTCGGAAAGGCGGATGATGCCGTTTTCGCTGTTCTGCACCGTGTCGGTTATCAACGAATTGATGCGGGCTGCGTGTCCCCTGCCCAGCACCGACGACACCTCACGGGGAATATCATCCTCGGTGAGCACTCCGGCACGGATGGAGTCGTCTATATCATGGTTCATGTATGCGATATGGTCGGCAAGGCGGACAATCCTGCCCTCGGCGGTAAACGCTTCGGTTCCCTTGGTGTGGCACAGTATGCCGTCGCACACCTCGGCGGTCAGATTGAGACCGCGCCCGTCCTTTTCCAGCTTTTCCACTATGCGAAGGCTCTGCTCGTAGTGGCGGAAGCCTGCAGCTGCCACATCGTTGAGCGCACGCTCTCCGGCATGACCGAAAGGTGTGTGTCCCAGATCATGACCAAGCGAAACAGCCTCGGTCAGATCCTCATTGAGCCGCAGGGCGCGGGCGATGGTGCGGGCTATCTGGGATACTTCAAGTGTGTGTGTAAGGCGTGTGCGGTAATGGTCGCCCTCCGGCGCAAGATAAACCTGAGTCTTGTGCTTGAGCCGGCGGAAGGCGTTGCTGTGTATAATGCGGTCACGATCCCTCTGGAACGCAGTGCGCAGAGGACATTTTTCCTCTTCGACCGCACGGCCTCTGCTTTTTCCGGCAAGGGCTGCTGCCGGACACAGATTCTGCTGCTCCTGCAGCTCGATGGTTTCTCTTATATTCACAGCGCACACCTCCGTATCTAATAAATTATACGCCGCCGTCTCCGTTTTTCCCTTTCATTTTCGCCAAAAAATAATTTTCCTGCCGGCAATACGGTTTTGATATTGTAAAACAACGTGATATAATGGCATTGAAGATCGCTGCATGGATATATACGTCCGGCAGCCTGTAAGGAGGTCATTTCGCTGGACCGGTTTACCAATGTGAAAAAGAACATACTTACCCTTGCAGAAAGCTGCGAGGATATTCTGGCGGTCATTGTCATCGGGTCACAGACGCGTTCTTCTCTGCCTGCCGACCGCTACTCCGATCTTGACGTGATAATGGTCACCGGACATCCGGAGCTGTATCTTTTTGCCGACGAGCGGATAAGCCGCATCGGAGACATAAAGATATCCTTTGTTGAGCCCACCGTCGGAGGCGGCCTTGAGCGTAGAATGCTGCTGGACGGTTCTCTGGATGTTGACCTGGTCGTCCTGTCGCCGGAGCAGTTCAGCGGCGCGCTTGATTCACACGCCGCCGACGGGATATTTGCACGGGGCTGCGAGGTCATGTTCGACCGGGCAGGTCTGACCGGCCGCCTGAAAGCCATCTGTGCGGAAGCCTGCCGCCGGCCGCCGGTGAGCAATGAGGACTTTCTCAATCTCACCTCCGATTTCTGGTATCACACCGTGTGGGCGGCCAAAAAGATCTGCCGCGGCGAGCTGTGGACCGCCAAAATGTGCGTGGACAGCTATCTTAAGGACAAGCTGCTGACAGTGACCGAGCTTTATCACCTTGCCCTGCACGGCGAGGAGTACGACGTGTGGCACAACGGACGCATGCTGGAGCAATGGGCTGACGATGACGTCGTGTCCGCTCTGTCCTGCTGCTTTGGACGATACGAAAAATATGACATCATAATCGCCCTGCTGAGCACAGCGGCGCTGTTCGGCAGGCTGGCTGTACGCACTGCCGAACGCAGCGGCTTTGATTATCCTGCCGAATCGGAGAGCTACGCCCGCAGACAGCTCGCGGAGCTGCTGAGAAACTGAGTTTAAGTCAGACAGAAAAAAGGAGCGGACAAGCCGCTCCTTTTTGTGTTCTGAAGTTATCTTACCTCAACGCTGCCGAAAACCGACGAGGCGTTGACGGTGACCGTGGGCAGACCTTCTACGGTCTGGCGGTTGGTGTCGTCGTCCACCGAGCCGAACACGCCTGTGCCTGAAACCTTATAATTTGCGTTTGAGCCGGTGATAATCTCCACCGAACCGAAAACGCTGTTGGCTTCAATGGTGCAGTCCTCAGGAATGATGGCCTCGCGCAGGTCAAGCACCAGCGAGCCGAAAATGCCGCTGAGGTCAATGCCGCGGAATTCCTGACCGGAATAGTCAAAGGTCTGCTCGTCAAACACTGCGGTGCACTCGGCACTGCCGGAGGAGTTTTTGTGGATGTGACCCTTGCCGGCGTGAATGTGCTTTTTCCATCTGTTTCTGCCGATGCCCAGAGCGCTGCCGATAATGGAAAGACCGATGATGAGCAGCAGGATGGCAACGATCATCTGCCAGACGGTGACCGGCTCAAGGATGCCTCCCAGCCAGCCGTTGTCGCGAACCAGAATTCCGCCGCCCAGCAGCATAAGGCCGATGCTGAACAGAATGCCGTTGCCGGAAAAAAGATTGAAAAATCCGGCCGCAACAAGGATGATGGACCATGCCGAATTGACCTGCATGAAGTCAAAGCCCATGGCGTCGGTGATGAACCATGCGCAGCCCGCAAGGAACAGCAGGCCGATGATGGCGGTAATTATTCTCTTTCTTGCACTCATGATATTTCCTCCTTGTGATTACGTGGATCTGCGGAAAGCGCACTCAATGCTTTCTGAGCTTATCCTTTACCTCGCTGACACGCAGACGCATGTTTTCCTTCTGCTCTCTGATGGCCTTGCGGGCTTTCATCCAGCCGCGCATGGCTCCGTTTTTCAGCATGATGACGAGCATGGTTATGTAGATGACCGCCACCAGCACGGCTGCTGCGCACACAAGATGCCAGACGGACACAGAGCCAAGCACTCCCCACAGCCAGCCGTTTTCACGGACAAGTATCAGCAGGCCGAGCACGATGATTCCCGCCTTGACCGGTATTCCCCTGCCGGTTATCATGGCGGCGGCACCTGCGGCAATCATGCCCAGCGCCCACACCGGCTCCACCGGCAGCTGAACGGTCAGTATCTCAAGCCCGTGGAGCGTATACCACACGCCCACCGCTATGACGATGAGTCCCACCAGCGCACCGGCAGCACTTCGCCGCAGCATCAGTGCCCTGCGCTTTCGGTTTCTGGCTCTTTCCCTTTCTCTGGCGGCCTTTTCCTTTTCTTTTTCCCTGAGAGCCCTTTCCTGTTCCTTTGCGGCAGCCGCTTCGGCTGTCTGCCTGGCACGCAGAGCCTTGTTTTCCTCTCTCTGCTGCTCCCGTAGCGCCTTTGCTTCGGCAGCGTCGTTTTCAATTTTTGCAAGTCTGCCTTCTATGGCCTTTACGCCTCCGCTGACGCCGTCCTTTATGCCGCTGACTCCCTCTTTGATTTTTTCCAGAGCGTTCAATGCTTTCACCTCCGGCTCATGTATATATTCTTCCGAATATATAATAGCAAAACATCCCGCCCTGTGCAAGCGCAACTTTGTGCGCCGGTACCGGGCGGGATTTTTCTCATATTACTGAGTCTTGATGTTGACCCACAGGTCGTTCATCAGCTCATAGATGTCCTCCGGAAGGTCGGTGTAGATCTCGGAATTGTCGAGAATCTCCTGAGGCGGGTAATAGTTGGGGTTGCCGGCAATCTCAGGA
Organism: Acutalibacteraceae bacterium; assembly: GCA_045604745.1. Lineage (GTDB taxonomy): Bacteria > Bacillota > Clostridia > Oscillospirales > Acutalibacteraceae > SIG598. Next base: position 6,772 of record JAZUOR010000320.1, read on the forward strand.
TCGAGCATCTCCATGGTGGCGCTGTTGGGAGTAGAATAGCAGATGTACTCGATGTTCTCCAGAGAGATCTCCGGATCGGTCATGAAGTTGATGAAAGCCTCGGCCTCGGCCTTGTGCACGGTACCCTTGACGATGCACATGGCATCGACGAAGAAGTTGGTGCCCTCCTTGGGAACAAAGAAGCCGATGTCCTCGTTTTCTTCCATGAGGATGCGGGCGTCACCGGCGTAGTAGGGACCGATGGCGGCCTCGCCGCTGGCCATCTTAAGTCCGATCTAGCCATGTCGTTCTGGGAGCGAAGGAGTTGTCTGCTTCTGGT
>JAZUOR010000321.1:0-3262 GCA_045604745.1 Acutalibacteraceae bacterium
TCATCAAAGAACATCTCGTAAAAATCACCCAGCCGGAAAAACAGCAGGGTACCCGGATTCTGTTCCTTGATCTGAAGGTACTGCCGCATCATGGGAGATAATTCAGCCACGATCATCACTGCCTTTGCTCAGAATGAAGTACCGTTGCCCGTCTGTCGGGCAACGGTATATGTGTGCCAGCCGGCTGCAACCGCCTGCCTGCCGGCACATCCGTTTTCGATTTATCGCTTACTCGCAGCCGTGGCAGTGACTGCAGTCGCCGCCGCAGTGGTGCTCTTCTTCGGCTTCGGGATCGAAGGTCATGGGATCCTCGCCGTTTACAGCAGCAGCAAGAATGGCAACAACGTTCTGCATCAGATGGTCGACCTTATCCTTGCACTCGTTGTATCTGACCATGTTGATGTTGCTCATGATCTCGTCGTAGCGATCCTGGATCCGGGCGCCGATCTCGTCGATGTTGGCATCCTCCTTGGCGGCTTCCAGTTCGCCCTGCTGCATGAGCTGATTGAACTCGATGATCATCTTCTGGAGGGCTTCGTCATTGTCATTTGCGATCTTGGCGTCGCACAGAGCCTTGTATTCGGGCTCCTGCTGAATAGCTGCACCCATTTCGCGTGCCATTTTGATGATGTCCATGTTGTGTGATTCCTTTCGGTTTGTAGTTATATGATATTGATAATCATGTGTCATTTTCGGTGCATACGTCCTATACGATGCGTCCGGTCAGCGTCCAGTTGCGTGCTGAGGTGATCTCAACGTCGGCAAAGCGTCCCAGCATGTTTTCCTGACCAGGCACGTCGATAATCACGTTGCCCGCCGTGCGGCAGGACAGCCGTCCTTCATCGGGTGACTCCTCCACCAGCGTGCGCACCACAGTGCCCACAGAAGCGGCGCACCGCTTTGCAGCGATGCTTTCCTGCAGACGGAGCAGCCGGTTCATCCGGTCGGCTTTTTCCTCTCTGGTAACCGGATCCTCCATTTCCGCAGCCGGAGTGCCCGGACGGGGCGAGTAAATGAAGGTGTAGAGCGAAGTGAATCCCACTTCCTCAATGAGCGAAAGCGTCTGCGAAAACTGCTCCTCGGTTTCGCCGGGGAAGCCGACGATGACATCGCTGGTGATGGAAAGATCGGGCATGCGCTCCCGTGCCGCCTTTATGAGTGACAGGTAGTGTTCCCGGTCATAGCGACGGTTCATTCGCCGCAGTATCTCGCTGGAGCCCGACTGGAAGGGCAGATGGAGGTGGCGTGCAATATGTGAGCATTCCGCCATGGCATCCAGCAGCTCCTCACTGCAGTCCTTGGGGTGACTGGTCATGAATCTCAGCCAGTATTCTCCCTCCACGGCATCCAGACGGCGGATGAGGCTCGCAAAGTCAGCCGTATTTTCTGTTCCGGAGCGATAGCTGTTGACATTCTGTCCCAGCAGCGTAATGTCCTTGTAACCGGCAGCAATGATGCTGCGGTATTCAGCCTCGATCATATCCGGATGGCGGCTGCGCTCCCTGCCGCGTACATACGGCACGATGCAGTAGGTGCAGAAATTGTTGCAGCCGTACATTACGGGCAGCCATGCCCGTATGCCGCGGTCACGATAGACCGGCGTGTCCTCATGAATGGAAGCATCCTCCATGGACAGCTCGAACACTCTCTTACTGCCGGTCAGATGGGTATAAAGCAATTCCGGCAGGCGATGTATCACATGAGTGCCGAACACAAGACTGACATAGGGAAAGCTGTTTCTTATCCGCTCAGCCACCTGCTCCTGCTGCACCATGCAGCCGCACAGGCAGATGATGGTGTCCGGATAACGGCGTTTGAGGTGCTTGAGTGCACCTACATTGCCATATACCCTGTCTTCGGCATGCTCACGCACCGCACAGGTGTTGTAGAGTATGAGGTCGGCCTGATTCACATCCTGAGTGAAGTCAAAGCCCATTGCCGCCAGCAGGCCGCTGATGCGTTCTCCGTCGGACACGTTGCCCTGACAGCCGTAGGTGTGCACAAAAGCCAGCGGACGGTCATTGCGGGTACGCTGCTCCATTATGGCAGCCACCAGCTCGATATGGTTTTCTCCGGCGCTTCCGCCGGTACGGGATGTTTGCAATTGAGAGCCTCCCTGCAGCGCATCCGCGCCATTTGATTGTACCACGAAAAGCGGCCTTTATCAAGACATAAGATTTTTTATGTCAATCGCATTCCGACCGGCAATCAGTCTCATACAGACCGACGTTTCCGGTGATTTTTCATTATAAATGATTTTTGCCTTTGTGTCAATGGATGAGGACGGCAACTGCCGGCAGTTTTGTTTTGGCCTGCGTTCCCTGTTTTGACTTGCAATTTCTTCCTGCCGGCTGTATAATTGGAAATTGCACATATGTTATCCGTCCGTTTCATCTGCGGCGGTCTGTGCACACCCATAAAACAGGAGGAATTTTCATGGACAAAAAGACATTCTACATCACCACGCCTATCTATTATCCGTCGGGCAAGGCACACATCGGTCACAGCTACACCACCGTTGCCGCCGACGCAGTGGCACGGTACAAGCGAATGTGCGGCTATGATGTCTTCTTCCTGACCGGAACCGACGAGCACGGCCTGAAGATCGAGCAGAAAGCCAAGGAACAGGGCGTGACTCCCATTGAGTTCGTCAATCCCATCGTCGAGGGCTTCAAGGAGGTCTGGAAGACTCTGGACATCAGCTACGACAAGTTCATCCGCACCACCGACGATTATCACGTGGAGGCGGTTCAGAAGATATTCAAGCAGCTGTACGACAAGGGTGACATCTACAAGGGCGAATACAAGGGAATGTACTGCACCCCCTGCGAGTCCTTCTGGACCCAGTCCCAGCTGGTGGACGGCAAGTGTCCCGACTGCGGACGCGAGTGCGTAGAGGCTTCCGAGGAGGCCTACTTCTTCCGTCTTTCCAAGTACGCCGACAAGCTGCTCCAGCTCTATAAGGACAACCCCGCTTTCATTCAGCCCGAAAGCCGCAAGAACGAGATGATCGCCTTCATTGAGCAGGGTCTTGACGACCTGTGCGTTTCCCGCACCACCTTCACCTGGGGCGTGCCGGTTACCTTCGATCCCGGTCATGTCGTTTATGTCTGGGTGGATGCTCTGACCAACTACATCACCGCCCTCGGACACACCTCTGAGGACGATTCCCTCTATAAAAAATTCTGGCCGGCTCAGGTTCACTTTGTGGGCAAGGAGATCGTACGCTTCCACACCATCATCTGGCCCGCCATGCTGATGG
>JAZUOR010000322.1:0-3965 GCA_045604745.1 Acutalibacteraceae bacterium
AGCATAGCCAATGCCGCCCGCTCAGCCATAAACGCCGCCCTCAAGATTGCATCTCCTTCAAGAGTCATGCGCCGGACCGGTGAATATACCGCAGAAGGTCTTGCCCTGGGTCTTGAGAGCATGATTCCGCGTGTAGCTGACAGCGCCGCTGCCGTGGCCCGCACCGTGGAGCGCTGCGCTGCGGTCACTCTTCCCCTGCCGGGAATTATTCCGGCAGCTCCCCAGCCCGCGGCATCCCGCTCCTCCGTCTCACCGACAGCTGCCGCTCCGGACAATCTCGGTGCACTTTCCGAGCGCATCGACCGGCTGCTGGACTATCTTTACGATACCGAGCCGGTGCTGCGTCTTGACGGACGCACCTTTGGCAGGATGGTGCGGGAATACGCCTGATGAAAGGATGATAGCATGTCTGATCTGCTGCCATACAGCATGTATTACGAAAACTCACGCGGCGACATACTTCGGCTGGATCAGCCGCCCTGCGTGACCACCTCATGCCGCCTTTTCGACAGCTCCTGGAGGCTGACGCGGGCTCAGCGTCCTCTGGGCGAAGGCGGCAGTCTTCTTGCCCGCAGACGACCTGCCGACGAGCGCACGCTGACCGTCAGCGTCACCGCCGACACTGCGGCAGGTCTCTCCCGCGCCATGGCTTACATGGCTGATGTGTTCGACTACGACGTAGTCAGCAGCACCTCCGGCAGGCTGTGGATCAACGGCTCCTACATGCGCTGCTGGTGTTCCGGACGTGTCAAGGAGCTCTCCTGCGACATAGTCAACCGGGCCGAGCTGACGGTCAGCATCTGCCCTGAGCAGCCCGCATGGTGCACCGAAACCCTATACCGCATCATGGCCGGAGAAACCCGCACCGACGCACTCGGTCATTCTTACCCTTACAGCTATCCCTATCGCTACAGCAGTGCCCGCGGAAGCTTTTCTCTTGTCAATTCTCATTTCTCGCCCTCCCCCATGCGCATCACTCTGTACGGTCCTTCCTCCGAGCCGAGAGTGTATGTGAACGGAAACTGCATAGGTGTGAACACTCCTCTGCTCAGCGGCGAGCGAGTACTCATCGACCAGCAGAACCGCATCATACGGAAAACCGACATCGCAGGAAACACCGTGAGTGTCTTCGGTGACCGCATAAAGAACGGCCTGACCTTTGAGTACGCCCGTCCGGGCAGCAACCCCGTCGATATCTACAGCGACACTCTGAGCGCGGATATCGTGCTTATTGAGGAAAGGAGCGAGCCTCTGTGGGTCTGTGCCTGATACACTCCGACGGCTCCATGAACGAGCTGTGCCAGATAACTGAATTCGATTCCTTTTCCGCCATCGTCTCCCTTGACCCCGACAAGGACAATGACTGGGAACTGGTCATGCCGGAGGGTGCATGGAGCCGGTGTCCCGTCAGAGCAGGACATTATATCTGCATCGAAAACAGCGAATGGGGCGGCCCCGTGGAGCAGGTGCGGCACATAAGCGCCGAGGCTCAGGTACAGCTTCGCGGCACCTGCTGGCGCGGCCTTTTGAAAAGACGCATCATCTGTCCCGAAGCCGGTCAGACTCATCTCGTGCTGAAAAACCAGGAGGCAAATTCCGCCATACACACCCTGCTGGACAGCTGGCACAACAGTCTTTTTTCCGTGTCTGACGAGGACAGCGGCCTGATCTGTTCGGCATCTCTGCGGTATGCTCCGCTGCTTGATGCACTGACCGATATGCTTACCTCCGCCGGCGGGCGGCTCAGTGCTGTTTTTTCCGGCGGACAGGTGACGCTGTGTGCGCTGCCTGTCCGGGATATGTCCGACGGGGTGGAGCTGTCGCAGGAATACGACGCACGGCTCATTACCGACAGCACAGCGCAGAAGTACAACCACATCATCGCCCTTGGCAAAGGTGAAATGCTGGAGCGTCAGGTGGAGGAGCTGTGGCTCTGCTCCGACGGATCGGTCACCGGTGATTCCTCGGCCTTTTCCGGCACGGTCAGCACAATGCTGTACGATTATCCATCTGTGGAAAGCCCTGAGGAGCTTCTGCGCTCAGCCCGCCGCAAGCTGCTGGAGCAGGCCGGACAAAGCTCAATGGAAATAGAAATGAACGACGACATCGGCCTTGAGCTGACCGACCGGGCATCTGTCCGTGATTCGCTCACAGGCATGACTGCATCCCTGAAGGTGATCTCACGTGAGCTGAGCATTTCATCCTCCGGCACCGTGATCACCCACCGTCTGGGAGAATAAAATTCAAGGGAGGACATCCTATGTCCAGCAAAGCTATTACAATATACACGCCCGCGGGTACCGACCCGCATATCACCGCCGAGGATGACGCTTTTATCTACGACTCCATCTTCGCCTGCACCTCCGGTTCACTGGGCGGTCTTGAGTGTATGCGTGTCAACGACAACACCGTACGTCTTTCCGGCGGCGGTGCTGCCAACCACGGATACATCCTGCGCATTCCCGCCGGCTGCACACACGACCTGACCATCTCCAGCGGTGCACCGGGTGTCAGCCGGCACGATCTGGTAGTCGCCCGCTTCACCCGCGGAGGCGGCGAGACTGCCGACCTTCATGAGTTTGCCGTCGTGGAGGGAGCCCCTGCCGTGGATCCCGCCGACCCGGAGCTGACCGCAAGCGAACTGCTGGTGTACGGCGATGTCAACGAGGTGGCACTGTTCCGTGTGGTGATAAGCGAACTGGTTATAGCTTCCGTGGAACCCATCGGACGCGACCTCGGCAACTCCGGTCTCAGCCTCGCAGCAAACCGACTCACCACTCCGAGAGTCATCGGACTTTCCGGTGACGCATCCGGCTCGGTTCCCTTTGACGGCAGCGAAGATGTTTCGCTGAACGCCGTAGTCACCGGAATACGCGGTCACAACATCACTGTTTCGCCCTATGAACCTCCTGCACCCGCAGAGGGCGACCTGTGGCTATCCTTCGGAGGCTGATGACATGAGTATAATGATTCGCAGCGGCTCTTCATGGCAGGAGATAAACGACATGCAGCTGTTCTCCGGCGGTCAGTGGCAGAGCACCGAGCTCAGACGACACAACGGTACCGGCTGGGATCTGCTCTGGCCCTGTCACTTTGAGCGCACCGTCCGGTACGCACTGGAGGACTATGTGGTTTTCAAGGGCTATTCCTCTGTTTCACAGATCAGCGCGAACAACATATTCGTTGGCAATTCCGACGGCACACTCGCGTCATCCTGCCACTATTCACTGCTTTTCTTTCCGCTGGAGCAGATGCGAAAGGATATCGGCAGCGGTCGTCCGCTCAGCGCTGCGATCACTATGACGCGCGCAAACAAAGATTCCGGAGAGGACACAGCATACCTCACCATTGCTCATTCTCTTTCCGGAGTTGATCCCAAAAAAAGCGACAACACATGGGACAAGGCCTTTACCTATCTGTATCTCAACGAGTCGGGATCCCCCGGCTACGTCACCTTCAGCAAGGGAGAAGCCGGCACCATCAGCTTTGATGCGTCCGGAATCGCCGCCCTGCTGGACGGCACGTCCGACTGCCTGTGTCTGCCCACCACCGACGGCTATCGCTACCAGAAAAAGGGCCACGCCCAGATCGTTCCCGACAGCGTAGTGCTGACAATAAACTATATGACCTGATAATAAAGAAAATACGGGACTGCCCTAGCGGGAGGGTTGTTAAGGAACAATTTATCCTGCAACGAACAAATGAGCATCCGACATCGGGATGCTCATTTGTTCGGTGGAGGTTTATAAACGCAATGCGCTGGTACAGTGCGTATAATTGCGCCCTCTCTACACAATGGGTAATGAATTTCTCGTCTCCTCAACAAATTGGAATTTATCGTTATAACTCAATATTGATTTCGTACTTATCGTCGATGAGTATATAGTTCACATTATACTTTTTTGCAAATTCTAACATCTGTGCATTTTCTGACAATACACTCTCCATTGTGCACCATTCATCAT
>JAZUOR010000323.1:0-2046 GCA_045604745.1 Acutalibacteraceae bacterium
TCTGCCAATATATCAGAGCCGGCAATATGGCTGCCTCTGTATGTGGCAAACTTCGGCGATTTTGCCGTTGGTGACGAGATAGTGTACGGAGTAAACGGAGAAGAATACACCTTTTTCGTTGCAGGTGTGGCAGAAGAAATGCAGTACGGCAACTATGGCAAGGGTATGATGAGTGCCTATCTTTCTGAAAGTGCCTACGAAGACTTCCTCTCTGAAAATAATGACAACGCCATAGTCGAATATTCGCTCGTCAGCGATGATGCGGAATCAGTTGAGAGCATCAAAAACACGGTGGGCGACATTCTCAAAGACAATGATATTGCCATGCTGGCTGTCAACGACTGCATTTCCACAAAGGATACCCGAACCATGGTGTGCAGTCTGCTGATTCTCATTCTTATCGCCTTTGCTTGCGTGATACTGCTGGTCAGCGTGTTCCTGAGCAAGTTCCGCATCAGCAACTCCATCGAGGACGAAATGCTCAGCATGGGCGTGCTGAAAGCGATGGGCTACACCGGAAACATGATTATCGCAAGCCTTGTTATTCCATATATGTTGGTTACTGCGCTGAGTGCCATTGTGGGAGTGGTGCTTTCCTATGCGGTACTGCCTGCACTTGCTGACTTCCTCACTATGCAGTCTGGTTTCTCATTTGAACTTGCCTTTGACCTCTGCGGCCTTGCTTGTGCAGTGACAGACCCGATGCTTATCGTGTTTGTATTCACCGTCAGCGCCGCAAAGCGCATCAGAAAGATTCAGCCCATCAGCGCTATCAGAGGATGCACTGACGCAAGCCGTACAGGAAACAACCCCTTGCCGCTGGAAAAGACCAGAGTCAGCACTTCGCTTCGCCTTGTTCTCAAACAGATGTGCGCCGCAAAGAAGCAGAATGCACTGCTGTTTCTTGTATCTTTTGTGCTGACTGTACTTGTTGCATTCTCAGGTACACTTTTCTACAACGTGGTAATCGAGCCGGAAAACTTCATGTCAACTCTCTCCGAGGAAACACCCGACATCATTTTCTTCACCGAAGGCGCCGACATGGAACAGCTTGCTGATATTTTACAGGTTGATTCCGATGTGCGAGATGTATTACAATATACGATAGGGAATGTGAATATCGATACTTCGGCTGTGACTGCATTTATCTGCGAGGATTTCTCTCGTGTGACCAACGACCTGTGCTATATCGGCCGCAATCCGCAGAGCAAGAACGAGATTGCTCTTGGCAGTGCTTTTGCGGAAAACTATAATATAGGCGACACCGTCACAATCGAAAACGGCGATAGTACACATACCTACGAAATTACAGGTTTTGTCCAAAGTGTCAACTATCAGGGTGCTGTATGCGAGCTGACAACTGCGGGCTACGAAGCAGTGTACGGCGAAATTACCGTGCCGTCGCTGTATGTTTATCTTGATGATGGTGTGTCCGCAGAAAAGCTCATCAGCCGATACGAAGATAAGCATTCGGAGATAATTGTCAAAACCATCGACTCGCAGAAAATGACAGAGACAACGCAGGAGATGTACATGAGCATCAGCGCGGTTATTATCGCGGTTATATTCATTCTCACCATGCTGATAGTGCTGTTCATTCTCTACATCGTCATAAAATCGCTGCTTGTCCGCAGAAAGCAGGAACTGGGCATCTACAAGGCAATGGGATACACCAGCGGTCAGCTCATGCTGCAGACGGCCGGAAGCTTCCTGCCGGTCACAATCGCAGGCGTACTGATTTCGGCAGCCCTCGGTATGATTTATATGCCGTATATCAACGGGATTATTTTCTCGGCCGTCGGCGCAGTAAAGAACAATATGGAGCTTTCATTTGCTTTCCTTATGATTTTTGCTGCAGTGCTGATTGCCATGAACTTCATCATCAGCATATGTTTGACGATGCCTATTAGAAAAATATCCGCATACTCACTTATCAAGGAAAAATAGTAATTCCCAATAAGGTTATTAACAAAAATTCTTCGCATCAGCGAAAAGCGCTGCTATCTGCTCGAATTTTTGAATTAACCTTTGTATTTGGAATTACTA
>JAZUOR010000324.1:0-18277 GCA_045604745.1 Acutalibacteraceae bacterium
TGATGTCGGCTTTGCATCTGCTTACCGTATCACGCTGAGAGGAGATCCTGCCGGGAAGCTCGGACAACTCCGTTTCAAGCATCTGCCTTTCTTCGGTCAGCTGGGTCTGTAAAGTAAGCAGGCGGCTCAGCTCGTTGGCGGTTTCCACCCGCAGCTTGAGCAGGGGTTTGCCGATGGCCAGCGCCTTGACTTCGGCGTAGCTCAGAGTGGTGTCGTCGATATCTGAGCCGCTGCGCTGGGCAAGGGTGCCGGACAGCAGCTGGTCAATGAATCTCTGCTTGCCCTCCAGTATCTGCCATGAGTAAGCGTCAAAGCTGCCCTCGGTGATATAACGGTAAATGTTTACGCAGTCACAGGTGTTTCCTGAGCGCAGTATGCGTCCCTCCCGCTGCACCATGTCGGATGGTCTCCACGGCACGTCGAGGTGATGGAGAGCCGCCAGACGCTCCTGAATATTCACGCCCATACCCAGCTTGAACGTTGAGCCCAGCAGCACACGGACCTCTCCCCTGCGCACCCTTGCGAACAGCTTTTCACGCAGTGTGGGAGTATCGTGGTCGTGAATGAAGGCGATTTCCTCCCTCCTGACTCCCAGCTCGGTCAGCAGGTCGCGCATGTCGTCATAGATATTGAAGCCGTCGCGGGGTGTGGAGGTGTCGCAGAAGATGAGCTGGGCGCAGCGGCGGTCGGCAGTCTTATGATAAATGGCAGTTACCTGTTCGGCGCAGCGTGCCAGCTTGGACTGGTATAAAAACGGCGCGTCCGGCTGCACGAGACGGATATCCAGTGCCGCTTTTCTTCCGTCGGTGGTTATGAGCAGCATGTTGTCATCCTTGCGGGAAACACTTCCGCTGCGCACATCGTCGGCCCGGCGGGATATTCGTTCAAGGTAGGCTTTGAGCCGGTCGGTGCAGCCGATGAGGACATCGTCATAGCCTTTGAACCGGGGCAGGCCTTCGGGTAGCTCAAGTCTGTGAAAATCAGCTGTGGAGGACAGCAGGGCGGTCAGCTCCGGCAGATTGTGAAAGCGGGAAAAACGGGTGCGCATGCGGTAATTGCTGGTGTCCACGTCTATCTCGAACTCGGTGGACTGTTCGGCAAACATGCCTGCCCAGCTGTCAAAGCTCTGCAGGTCGGCAAGCTCCAGTTCGCCGCTTTGCAGGTACTGCTGCATGACGAACACATCTGCAAGTGAGTTGCTCACCGGAGTGCCGGTGGCGAAAACCACGCCCCTGCCGTTGTTGGCCTTCTGGACGCAGCGCACCTTGTCCATCATGTCTTTGCATCGGGCTGAACCGGTGGTGCTGATTCCCGGAACGGCAGAAAGACGGGTGGAAAAGCCCACGTTTTTGAAGTTGTGTGCTTCATCCACAAAAAGAGTGTTTATTTCCAGCTGGTCAAAGCACACCAGGCTGCAGGCTTCATTCAGTGCTTCGTCAAGCTTTTTCAGAGCGGCAGTCACCGCTTCGGACTTTTTGCGCAGTCTGCCGGTGCCTCTGCCGGGCTTGTTTATGACCCTGCCGATGGCGTCCAGCTGTTCGGTCAGCTCTCTGCGCCGGTATTCTCCGGAAACAGGAATCAGGGCAAAGCTGCTGTAGGAAATGATGATGGCGTCGTGATCCTCGTCACGCATCCGCTCAAGCATAGCCTCGCGTTTTTCCGGAGTGAAATCCTTTGGCTCAACACACATCACATCGGCGTGCGGATACATCTCACTGAAGAGCGATTTCCATTGACCGAGAATGTTGTTGGGCACCACGTACATGTTTTTTTTCGAGATGCCCATTCGCCGCAGCTCCATGCCTGCGGCGATCATTATGTAAGTCTTTCCGGCGCCCACCTCATGAGCCAACAGGGTGTTGGGCGAAAACAGTATGCGTGCGGCGGCATCTTTCTGGTAAGGGTAGAGCGTGACGTCCTCCGACATGCCCGGAAAGGTCAGAAAGGAGCCGTCAAAACGTCGTCTGCACACACTGCCGTATTTTTCGGAATAGATGCTTTCCAGCCGCTCCTTTCGCAGCTCGTCGGTCCACACCCAGTTTTTGAATTCCTCTATCATTCTGCGCTGTTTTTCCAGCGCCAGTACCGTTTCCTTTTCGTTGAGGACACGGTGCTTTTTCTTTGTTGTGCGGTCCTTTACCTCGTCGGACACAGACACGGGAGACATATTAAGCGTATGCTCCATGATGTGCAGGGCATTCATTCGCGATGTTCCATATACCGAGGTGGACTTGACTTCATCGGGAGTGTACCGGTAGCGCGATTTTTCCGGGATTTCCCACGTGCCGGTTATCAGGTCGTGGGTGACCTTCCAGTCATCCGCCCATGCTGAACTAATATTGCTCAGATATGGCCCCAGAAGATATTCGATGAATTCATCAATGATATCGGTGGGAACCCACGGCGAGCCCAGCGTGATGTAGATATCGTCGGCGCTTGCGGAGGCGGGCAGAACCTTTCTGATGGCCTCCACGTTATCCTCGAACCAGCCGTTGTATTTTATGTTGGCTGACTTTGCCGCCTTAAGCTTACGCAGCATATTGCCGGAAAGATACTCGTCGGCGGTTTCCCAGCCCTGATAGAAGCATTCCTCCCAGCGGTCGGGATTCTGATAGATTGAGCCTTTGAGGGCCTGTATCACCGTTTTGTAGTCCTGACCGCATACGGCGGAGATGTACTCGATATCCACCCGCCCCAGATTGCTCAGAGAAAGAATCAGACCGTCGGCGGGACTTTCGGCGTGGACACCTTCAGTACGGCTGTCGGACAGGAAGATATTGTCCCAGTCCATAGGCAGCTCCATATTGGTGACCTCTGCCACATGGGCATCGTGGGCAGCCTGCTTTATACGTTTGACCTCAAGGCGCTTTTCTTCGGCGGCGCGTTTGCGCTCTGCCTCGGCGCGCTTTTGCATGCGTTCGCTGGCTCTTTCCAGCATCTGTGAGGCTTCAAAGAGCTGCTCAGAGCTTACAGACCCTTCAATATTGTCCAGAATGTCAACAAATGCTTCAAAAATGGAAAGCTGCCGAGGATCACAGCTGTCTTCGACTGGCGGTGAAGAAGTGCGCTTATCTGCTTTACTCATGTTGGTTCCCCCTTTTCGCAGCACCAAGTTTTATCTGCGTTCAGTATAATCGTGGCGATGGGGAGAAAACAGCGCACCGACGGCAGGAAGTAAAAGCTGCACAGAATGCAGCATGCAGTTGTATCGATGAAGAAACGCAAAAACTATACCGCAGGTATAAAAATAATTATACCAAATCTACTACAGGTTAGTTGCGAGAACGGATTGTCCATGTTACACTTTAGGCGTAAAGAAAAGAGGTGCATGAATGAAGAACACACTGTCCGGGAACATAAGAACGCTTCGCAGGGAGCGCGGAATGACCCAGGAGCAGCTTGCAGAGGCAATGGGAGTAACAGTCGGTGCGGTGCACAAATGGGAAAGCAAAGCCTCGATACCTGAGGTGCGGCTGCTGATGGAAATGGCCGATTTATTTGAAGTATCGGTGGATGCTCTTCTGGGATACAAGGCTAAAAACAACAGCGTGGAGGATATCATTGAGCGCATAAGAGACGGTCTGCGCACCAAGGATTTTGACTCAGCGCTTGCCGAAGCGGATCGGGCTCTGCGCCGTTATCCCAATACGTTCAGCATAGTGTACTGCTGTGCCGATGCCTACGAGCGTAAGGGGCTTGAAACGGGCGACGAAGGAGCGGTCAGATATGCAATCAGTCTCATGGAACGATCCATACCGCTGCTGTCCCAGAACAGTGACCCGGAGATAAGCGAGGTCACCATCCGCTCAGATATCGCCACCTGCCACATCGTGCTCAGACAGTATGACAGAGGAATCGGGATACTGAAAAAATACAACGCCGGCGGCATAAACAACTCCCTGCTGGGCATGACCTGTTCGCAGCAGCAGTGCTTTGACCGGAAAGACGCGGAGACCTATCTGGTCAAGGCTTTTTCAGGAGTGGTCACCCACGCCGTCAGATGCATGAGCGGGTATGTCAATTATTTCATTAATCTTGGAAAGCCGGCAGAGGCACTGGAGGCATCTCTATGGCTGGTGCAGTTCCTCGATTCGCTCAAGGCTGACCGCGACAGCATGAGCTATCCTGACAGGTTAAGCGCGGTTTTTCGGGCTGCTGGTGCAGGCTGCCTGCTGCGTCTGGGCAAGAAGAAGGAATCAGAGCAGCTTCTGCTTGAGGCGTACAGACAGGCGACAGCCTTTGATGCCGCGCCGGTTTACGGAGCGTATGCCCTGAAATTCTGCATAGGAGACACAGCAAAAACCACCGCCTCCGACGATCTTGGTGAAACGGTGGTGGAGGCAGTGGAAAAGCTGCTGAACTGCGACGAAGGCTTCAGGCCTCTGCTGAAAACATGGTCGGAATTCAAGTCAGAATATCCGTTTCCGGACAAGGAGGAACATACTGATGAATAAGAAAAGAAAAACCGATATCCGCCCCTTTACAAGACAGTTTTTCAAGGGCAGCGGCGGACTGCTGGCGCTCGGACTGTCCGGCACGCTGCTCAGCTCGGCGTGTGCCCTTGCAGTGGCATGGGTGATACAGCTGATCATCGACAACATGGCCGGATACGACACCGGTTTCAGTCTTGGAGATATCACGGTCATAACGGTCATAGGCGTCGCAGTGTATGTTGCTGCATACCTCATGGAGTGCTTCTCCCGCCCGAAGTTCATATCGCGGGGCATAGGACAGTACAAGGAATATGTTTTTGCCGAGCTGACACGGAAAAACATTTCAGCCTTTTCAGGAGAAAACACTTCCCTCTATATCTCTGCGCTGAGCAACGATGCAAACTCTATTGAAAACGGCTACCTTGGGAATATCTTTCCCATAATAGATAATATTCTGCTGTTTGCGGGTGCGCTTGTAATGATGCTGGTCTACAGTCCGCTTCTTACGGCCATATCCATCGGTCTTTCTCTGCTGCCGGTGGCGGCTTCTCTGCTCACAGGCGGCATGATGGTCAAAGCGGAAAAGGAACTTTCCGACCGCAACGAGGAATACATGTCCACTCTCAGAGACAGTCTTTCCGGCTTTTCGGTCATCAAGACCTTCAAGGCAGAGGCGCAGATGTGCCGTATTTTTGCCGGAAACGTAAAGCGTCTGACCGAGACCGGAAGCAAAAAGCGCAGACTGAGCGTCATTATCACAATGTTCGCACATACCGCGGGGATGATTGCCCAGATGGGAGTGTTTCTCATCGGCGCATATCTTGCGTTCACAGGCAGGGGCGTGACCGTAGGTACGGTGATGGTCTTTGTGCAGGTGATGAACTATGTGCTCAATCCGATAGCGGTCATTCCCGGCTACATCGCCCAGATAAAGTCGTCGAGGGCGCTCATTGGCAAGCTTGCGGATTGCCTTGCCGAAAATGTACGTACCGGCGGCACAGTGGATGAGCTGAGCCTTGACCGCGGCATCACGGTCAGTGATCTTTCGTTTGCCTACGAGCCGGGAAAGCCGGTGCTCAACGGAATTGACTTTACCTTTGAATCGGGCAGAAGCTATGCCCTTGTGGGTGGATCGGGCAGCGGAAAGTCAACGCTGCTCAACCTGCTCATGGCATCCTATTCTGATTACAGCGGCATTATCCGCTATGACGAAAGCAATCTGAAGGACATCACAGGAGAGTCGCTGTATGAAATGGTTTCGCTGATCCAGCAGAATGTGTTCGTGTTCAACGCATCTATCCGTGACAACATAACCATGTTTTCGGATTTTCCGGAGGAAGAGGTTGACCGGGCGATAAAGCTTTCGGGCCTTTCGGCGCTTATTGAGCAGAAAGGGGAAGATTACCTCTGCGGCGAAAACGGCTGCGGCCTGTCCGGCGGCGAAAAACAGCGTATATCCATTGCCCGCAGTCTGCTGAAAAATTCGCAGGTGCTTCTGGTGGATGAGGCCACAGCGGCACTGGATGCACAGACCGCTTTTCAGGTGTCCGATGCCATCCTCGGTCTTGACGGCATCACGCGGATAGTCGTCACACATGCTCTGGACGAAGCGTTGCTCAGGCGCTACGACTGTGTGCTTACAATGAAGAACGGCCACATAGCGGAATCGGGCTCATTTGAAGAGCTGATGAACAGAAAAGGTTATTTCTATTCCCTCTACACAGTGTCGCAGTAAATGCTTTGCCGGAGCTCCACCAGTGGGGCTCCGGCTTTCTGCAGCAGAACGAATGGCAAATTTTTTGGAATTTAGCGGGATATTTTACGATATGTCCCTGCCTGAAGCCGGCTCGGTTGAAAAAGTCTGATATTACGTGCTATAATCAGTCCATACCTTAATACATGCGTGGAAAGAGGCGAACCTCATGGAGCTTATCAAGGTGTTTATAACCGAAGATGAAAGCGTTGTGCGCGAGGGACTGCGAGATATTATCCCCTGGGAAAAGCATGGCTTTGAGTTCGTGGGCGATGCTCCGGACGGCGAAATGGCACTGCCTCTGATACGCAAGCTCAAGCCGGATGTGCTTATCACAGATATAAAGATGCCCTTTATGGACGGCCTTTCCCTGAGCAATATAGTCAGCCGTGAGCTTCCCGACACAAAGATAATCATCATCAGCGGCTACAGCGACTTTGAATATGCGCGGCAGGCCATCGAGCTGAATGTTGATCAATATCTGCTCAAGCCCATCACCAAGGCGTCCATGATAAAAGCGCTGGAACTGACCCGTCAGAAGATCGAGGACGAGCAGGAGCAGAAGGACTACCTGCGCCGCTATGAGCAGGAGATAAAGAAATTTGAAAGCTTCTCCCGCCGAGCCTTTTTTGAAAAGCTCGTCGAGGGTTCCATGTCGGTTCAGCAGATATATGAGCAGGCAGACGAGCTCAGCCTCAACCTTAACGCTGACGGTTACAATTTTGTGATCTTCACCGTTCAGGCGGTCAACGAGAGCACCTATTCCGAGCCCTCTGCGGTTGTGCTGGACGGGCTGCTCAACTATTTCCTGCGCTATCCCGATTATATACTCTTCCGCTGCAATCTGCTGTCGTACGCGGTGCTTATCATGGGTGATGCCGATAATCTTGATGAGCTTACCCGGCGGAGCGTTGATATAATCCAGTGCCGCTGCGAGGCATCCGATGTGCCTCTCAACTGGTATGTGGCTGTGGGAACGCCCACCTATCGGCTCAGCGGGCTGCCGCAATGCTATGCCGACACGAATCATGTGCTGGCATACCGCCACATCATGCCGGCAAGACACATTTTCTCCGCAGACATGCTGAAGTCCGAAAGGGACGAAACTGCCGCCCAGACCATTGATATAATCGATCCGGACAAGATTGATCCAATGGTCATCCGCAGCTTCATCCAGAACGGTATGGCAGAGGAAACCGAAGCGTTCGTGCAGGAGTATCTCGACAACTTTGGCGGCGCGGAAAATTCGGTCATATTCCGTCATTACCTTATTATGAACGCCCGAATAAACGCCGAACTGGTGCTGCAGGAAGTCGGGTGCAGCAAAGAAGACTTTGTCCGCCAGCTGCCCTGCGCCGAGATAAACATGCCGGTGGATGATCTTAAGGGCTATCTTGTACAGGTGCTGCGCACAGCCATTGAGCTGCGCGATCTTGAAGTCCAGCGGCAGAGCAGCGACATCATCGACAGTGCCATCAGGTATATTGACAAAAACTACACCAGCGAGAGCATTTCGCTCAACAGTGTGGCTCAGGCAATAAACATAAGCGCAAACTATCTCAGTGCTCTTTTCAGCCAGAAGATGGGAGTATCCTTTGTGGAATACCTCACCCAGAAACGCATGGCGCGGGCAAAGCAGCTGCTGCGCCAGAGCAGCAAGCGATCGGGAGAGATCGCCTATGAGGTAGGATACAAGGATCCAAGATATTTTTCTTTTGTCTTTAAGAAAACGCAGGGCTGTACGCCCAGAAGCTACCGTACAGGAGAGACAGACGGACAATGATTCAGCATAACGACAGCAGATCCATCAGCGGACGACTGCGCAGCCTTATTCTGAGTATTTTTCTTCCCATGCTGCTGCTTGCCGTGTTCGTCCTTTTTCTGCTTATCATATATAATTATCAGTACTCTTCGGTCAGCAGCAACATAACCACGGCATCCGGTTTTAATCAGAACTTCAAGAACGACGTTGATTTGAAAATGTATTACTTCGTCAGCGGCAGCAGCGATGAGCTGCCGTGGGAAGAAGTGGATACCGCGCGGCAGCTGGCAGAGGGTCTGCTGGAAAACACAAGCAACGGCGAGAGTCGCCAGGCGATAACCAGCGTTCTCAATCTGTGTGACAGTCTTGACAGCAGCATTCGCAAGATACAGGATACAGAGGGCTACGACCACCGTATCGAACAGCTGGAAAGCAACATCTACGTAATAACCCAGCTCATTGAGGAGTATCTGTACACCTACCTTTTCTATGAGGCGGGCGAAATGGCCAGTCTGCAGAACAGCCTGAAATACTGGCTCATTGCCGAGATTGCTGCTGCGCTGCTTGTTATGGCTGTCATTGTGACTCTGTCTGCGCGGGAAGCCATACGCACCAGCAGAAGCATCACTGACCCAATTGATGCACTTTGCAGCCGCGTCGAGGAAATCGGCCGGGGTGAACTGGAGGAGAAGACGCCGGTTCGTGCCGACGACAAGAGACTGATATCGCTGAGTACCGGCATTGAGGAAATGGCCGGCAAGCTCAGTCAGCAGATAGAGCTCAACCGTCAGGAACAGATACGTCTGCGCGGCATCGAACTTTCGCTGATACAGGCGCAGATAAATCCCCATTTCCTTTATAATACTCTTGACACCATCGTGTGGCTCATAGAGACAGGCAAGGATATGGAAGCCGAGGAAATGGTCACCAGTCTTTCAACTTATTTCCGCTCCTTCCTCAGCAACGGCAAGGACATCGTCACACTCGCCGAGGAGGAACAGCATGTGCGCAGCTATCTTGAAATACAGCAGGTGCGCTACAAGGATATTCTTGACTACGAAATTGACATCGACCGGGCTCTGAGCAAGTGCATCATTCCCAAGATGACCATTCAGCCGATGGTGGAAAACGCCATCTATCACGGCATAAAGCCCAAGCGGGGACGTGGTCGGATAATCATTACCGGCAGGCTTGCCTACGGGCGGGTGACCCTGCGGGTGGAGGACAACGGTGTGGGCATGGATGGAGAAACCCTTGAAAAGCTCCGACATCAGATCGCTACCGACGATCCTTCCAGCTTTGCCCTGGTTGCGGCCTACAAGCGGCTGCGGCTGGTTTACGGAAGCGATTGCACATTCTCCATCGACAGCGAGCCCAACGTGGGCACGGCGATAACCATGTCCATTCCATACAAAACGGAGGAAAGCAATGACGATGAACAGATTTATCCGACTGCTTAGCTGCCTGCTGATCCTGTGCTTTGCCGCAGGCTGCTCCATTTCCGACAATGCGCCGGAGGAAGACGATCTTATTGTGGTAGGCTTTTCGCAGCTGGGTTCAGAGTCCGACTGGCGCATAGCCAACACCGCATCCATAACTGAGGCACTCAGCGAGGAGAACGGCTACAAGCTGCTGGTGGACAACGCAAAGCAGAAGCAGGAAAACCAGCTTATAGCCATCCGCAACTTCATCCTGCAGGGCGTGGACATCATCGTTCTTGCCCCTGTGTCCGAAACCGGCTGGGATAACGTTCTGATTGAGGCGCGCAGTGCAGGAATACCGGTTATCATCGTGGATCGCGAGGTAGCGGTGAGCAACGAGAGTCTGTACATGAGCCGTGTAGGCTCCGATTTTCTCAAGGAGGGGCAGCTGGCGGTGGAATGGCTGGATGATGAGCTGGCTGCCAGAGGTCGTTCCGGCCAGGATATACGCATTCTGCACCTCAGGGGCACCGACGGTGCCACCGCTCAGATACAGCGCACCGAGGCCATCGAAACCGGTGCGTCCGAGCATTCAGACTGGGAGATCATAGCTCAGCTGGACGGTGAATTCACCGAAGCCAAGGGCTATGAGGTTGTGCGTGATTACCTCGAAAGCGAACAGGATATAGACGTTATCTACAGCGAAAACGACAACATGACCTTTGGAGCCATGCGTGCGCTGGACGAGGCCGGCCTGACCTACGGCGAGGACGGCGACATCATAATAATCTCCTTTGATGCCGTACGTGAGGCTCTGCAGTACTGCCTTGAAGGGAAAATCAATCTGTGCGTGGAATGCAACCCTCTTCACGGAAGCCTTCTGGATGAGCTTATCAAGCAATATATGTCTGGAGAGACACTGCCCAAATACACGTTCGTTGAAGAGGCCTGCTTTACACGCACCGATCTTACTCTGGAGCTCATCAACAGCCGGAATTATTGATAATCAAAAAACAGGTATGCCGCCTTGTCTGACGCGGCATACCTGTTTTTCTTTATGCGTGGTTTAAGTGCTTTCTCTTTCGTGCAGCTGCCAGGGCAGGCTGACCGATGGGCATTTTTTGCCGGCTATGAGAGCCAGCACGGCCTGAGCCGCTGCGCCGCCTGCGTCGTGAATTTCGTGGCCGACGGAGGTTATTCCCACAGCACCGGAGTGGGTGTAATAGCTGTCATCAAAGCCTGCGACCGCTATTTTATCCGGCACTGCAATACCGGCGGCGGTCATGGCTCTTATCAGATGAAATGCGATTTCATCGTTGTAGCAGACCACGGCGGTGCAGTCATTCATGTAATCGCGCATGAAACGGAGCACAAGACTGTCGCTTCCCTCCAGCAGGTGTCGTCTTTCCTCAGCGGAGAACCACAGGCAGCAGCTCTGAGGAAAGGATATTTCCATGTCAAGGCATGCCTGCATGCAGCCGTGATAGCGTTCTATGCCTCTGCGGTCATCGCAGCACATGATTGCTCCGATGCACCGGTGACCTCTTGCGGCAAGATGAGTCACAAGTCTGTAACCGCCGCCGTAGTTATCCTGCCCCACACAGGGTGCACCCTGTGGTTGGTCATAGGCACTGTAGAGGTATACCAGCGGGATTTCTGCCTCGGAGAGCTGAGTCAGAAGTGTCTTGCTGAAGCAGGGCAGAAGATTGCTGATGGCTTCCATGATGATGCCGGCGGGAGGTTCGGCCAGCAGGGAGGACAGTATTTTGCGTTCGTTTTCAATGCTGCCGTCGGTGCTGAAGCACTCAAGGGTGTATCCCTTTACTGATACTGCCATCCGGATATCACGGATAACCGATGGGTATATGTATTCGTCCTTGTCCGGAACAATGAGAGCTATCCGTTTGCTGCTTATGGAAGCTCCTTCTGCAATATATGAACCGCTGCCGTGCTTTTTGACGATCAGACCGTTGCCTTCAAGAATGGCCAGAGCCGAGCGGATGGTCTGACGGCTGCATCCGAAGCGTCTGCACAGTTCGGCTTCAGTGGGCAGACGGCTTTGTCCGGACTGCTGCATGAGCCGGAGCTCCATGGTAAGCTCACGGGCCACCGTTATATAGCGTGCCGCCACAGAATCGCTCCTTCCCGGTACAGTATTGCTTATATACATTATATCATAATCATACTGTGCGTAAAACATGATTTGTAGAATATTTTTATTTGCGGTGATGGTTAATTTTTCTCCTGATTATTTGTCTCATGCTCAAAGGCTCAAAATCTTTACGAAGTTTTGAGTTCGGCAGATAAAAATAACCGCATTTTTGGATTGCCGGTGACGAAATTCACAATGCATGTTTCCGTGCATCGGATGTAAAATTGTAAAATATCTGCATTGCGGAGAATAACATTTCACACTTTGAATTGGCTTTTGCAGCCCGGACGAAAATTTGTATGTTTTTTGCTCTACGCTTCAAAAGTTGTACTTATTCACATTCACAGTCTTGTTTTCCGGGACTGCGAAAGCGTTGACAGTCCCGACCGGTCATGGTTTAATGTAGCCAACGACGCAGGAACCTGCGAAGACAGAAAACTGCGATCAAAATTTTAGAAATGAGGTATTTATTCATGAAAAGGTGTTTAGCTATCATCCTCGCATTCGTTATGCTGTTCGGTCTGTGTGCCTGTGCCGGCGCACCCGCAGGCGGCGACCTGATCAAGGTCGGCATCATCAACAATGACCCCAACGAGTCCGGCTATCGTACCGCCAACGATAAGGACATGAAGGAAACCTTCACCAAGGAAAACGGTTACGACGCTTCTTTCGCATACTCCCTGAAGAACGACGAGCAGATCGCTGCTGCTCAGAAGTTCATCCAGGACGAAGTTGACTATCTGCTCATCTCTGCCGCCGGTACTTCCGGTTGGGATTCCGTTCTGACCGATGCCAAGAACGCTGGCATCAAGGTTATCCTTTTCGACCGCACCATCGACGCTGATCCCAGCCTGTACGAGGCTTCCATCGTTTCCGACATGGCTAAGGAAGGCCAGACTGCTGTTGATTGGCTCGCAGGCCAGGGCCTGAGCGAGTACAAGGTCATCCACATTCAGGGCGTTATGGGTTCCTCTGCTCAGATCGGCCGTTCCGGAGCTCTCGATGATATGGTTGCTGCCAACGACAACTGGAGCATCGTTACCCAGCAGACCGCTGAGTGGAACGCTGAGACTGCTCAGCAGATCGTTCAGGCTGTCATCGACTCCGGCGAAGAGTTCAACGTTATCTATGCTGAGAACGACGATATGGCCAAGGGCGCTGTTGCTGCTCTGGACAAGGCTAACATCTCTCACGGCGTAGGCAAGGACGTCATCATTATGGGCTTCGACTGCAACAAGTGGGCTCTCGAAGAGCTGCTCGCCGGCAACTGGAACTATGACGGTCAGTGCAATCCCTTCCAGGCTTCCTACATCAACGAGATCATCAAGGGCCTCGAAAATGGCCAGGCTCCCGCTGAGAAGGTCGTCATCATGGACGAGAAGGGCTTCGATGCTGCCACCATCACTGCTGAGGACGTCGAGAAGTACGGCATCTAATCAGCAAAACCTGATTCACTGAATCTTATTAAGTGACCTACGGACACGCGGTACGGATCCAAGTATCCGCACCGCGTGTGTCTGTTTTCAGACATCCATACTACAAATCGGGAGGCGGATTTTCTATGCAGGAAGGCGCAGTACTGGAAATGCGCGGCATATGCAAGTATTTCCCCGGTGTGCGTGCTCTTGAAAACGTGGACTTTACTCTCCGTGAAGGCGAAATCCACGCTCTGATGGGCGAAAACGGCGCCGGCAAATCCACATTGATAAAAGTGCTCACAGGCGTATATCCCAAAGACGGCGGTCAGATATACATAAAGGGCCGCGAAAAAGCTATTACTTTGAAATCTCCGGAGGATGCCCAGAAAGCGGGCATCAGTACCGTTTATCAGGAAATTACTCTCTGCCCCAACCTTACTGTGGCGGAGAATATGTATATAGGAAGAACCAAGGGTGCGTTCACCAACTGGAAGCAGATCAACGAGGACGCAGGCAAGCTGCTTGAATCTCTCGGAATCCCTGCTCTGCCCAACCAGCAGCTCGCAAGCTGCTCTATCGCTGTGCAGCAGATGGTTGCCATAGCCCGCGCAGTTGACATGGAATGCAAGGTTCTTATCCTCGACGAGCCTACTTCCTCTCTGGATGAGCAGGAGGTCGCCAAGCTGTTCAAGCTTATGCTCGACCTAAAGGCAAAGGGCGTAGGCATCATTTTTGTAACCCACTTCCTCGATCAGGTGTATGAGGTTTGCGACCGCATCACCGTGCTGCGCGACGGCAAGCTGGTGGGCGAATATGTTATCGAAGATCTTCCCCGTGTTCAGCTCGTTTCCAAGATGCTGGGCAAGGAACTGGATGACCTTTCCGAGATCAAGAGTGACAGTGACACCGAAAATATCGATTATGAGTCAACACCTGTTCTGGAGGCAAAGCAGCTGGTCAGTTCTGCCGGCATAGCTCCCTTTGACTTCTCCATCCGTAAGGGCGAGGTCAACGGGTTTACCGGTCTGCTTGGATCCGGTCGAAGCGAATGCGTGCGTGCCATCTTCGGTGCTGACCGCGTCACCGGCGGCACAGTGATGATGGATGGCAAAAAGGTGCGCATCAACAAGCCTCTTGACGCCATGAAGTGCGGCATCAGCTATCTGCCTGAGGACCGCAAGCGCGACGGCATTGTAGGCGACCTTTCGGTAAGAGACAATATCATTCTTGCTCTGCAGGTCATGAAGGGATTCTTCCGCCCCTTCACCCGCGCTCAGGCCGAAGCCTTTGCCGACGAGTACATCAAGATACTCGACATCAAGACGGCGTCCTCCGATACACCCATCAACTCCCTCTCAGGCGGCAACCAGCAGAAGGTTATTCTTGCCCGCTGGCTGCTTGCCAATCCGGTATATCTCATTCTTGACGAGCCTACAAGAGGCATCGACATCGGCACCAAAATAGAGATTCAGAAACTGGTTCTCAAGCTGGCAGCCGAGGGTAAGAGCGTCACCTTCATCTCCTCTGAGATCGACGAGATGCTCCGTACCTGCTCACGTCTGATTGTCATGCGCGACCGCAAGACTGTCGGCGAGCTCAAGGGCGAAGATCTTACCCAGAACAAGATCATGGCTACAATCGCAGGAGGTGACGAATAATGTCCACATCCAACAAACCATCCGCTCTGGCAGTAGCTAAGCAGGCCGCGGGCAAGACCGGCGATTTCCTCCTCCGGCTGGTCAAGCGTCAGATATTCATTCCTCTGGCAGCCCTGCTTATCCTTGTTATTTTCAACCTCATTGCAGACCCCTCTTTCTTCAGGATTTCTCTTTCCCAGAGCAGTGCCGGATATCCTGTGCTCTCCGGATATCTCATCACAATTCTGGACAACGCATCTGAGCTGGCGATTCTTGCCATCGGAATGACGCTGGTTACCGCCGCTTCCGGCGGACAGGACATCAGCGTTGGTGCTACCATCGCTATCGCCGGCAGCGTCATGCTCCGCGTGCTGTGCGGCACCGATTCCCGCCCGGAGACTCTTCAGGCTCCCATTATCGTTGCTTTCCTCGTATGCTGCGTGGCTTCCATGCTTTTTGGCGCCTTCAACGGTGCTCTGGTAGCCTACTTCAAGATCCAGCCCATGGTGGCAACCCTCATCATGTTCACCGCCGGCCGCTCTATCGCTGCGTGGATCAACAACAATGAGCTGCCCATCATCAGCGACCCCAAGTTTGGATACTACGGCAACTTCATCCCCGGTGTTCCCATTCCTACGCCGGTGTTCATTGCCGCCATCTGCATGGTGGTCATCGCACTGGTGCTCAAGTACACCAATCTTGGCCTGTACACTCAGTCGGTCGGCATCAACGCTCAGTCCTCCCGTCTGAACGGTATCGACCCGGCTTTCATCAAGTTCATCACTTACGTTATCCTCGGCCTGTGCGTGGCTGTTGCCGGATTCATCAAGGTCAGCCGCCTTTCCAGCATCAACTATTCCGTTGTTGCAAAGGATATCGAGATGGACGCTATTCTGGCTGTTGCTCTGGGCGGCAACGCTCTGAGCGGAGGAAAATTCAACATGACCGCCTCCATCATTGGCGCTTATGTTATCCAGTTCCTCACCACTACTCTCTTTAAGTTCAATGTTGATTCTGCCGCCCTGCCGGCATACAAAGCTATCGTGGTTATCGTTCTGGTTGTTCTGAGCGCCCCCATCGTAAGAGAGAAGCTCAGCCAGTTCTGGAAGAAGATTGCCCCGGCCAAGACTGCAAGGGAGGCGAACTAAGATGCTGACTAAAACCAAAGAAGCTCCCAGCAAGCTCATTAAAAAGGCTGCGACCCTTTCCGATACCAATCTGCTGCTGTACATAACCATCGGCGTGTTCGTGGTGATGTATGCTTCGGCTGTCATATTCCTCGGTTCCGGTTTTCTTAAACCCCAGACTTTCTTCAACCTGCTCAACGAAAACGCCGCGCTCATCATTCTCTCCTGCGGCATGAGCATAGTAATGATCGCCGGCGGCATCGATATTTCCGTCGGTACGGTCACCGCACTTGTGTGCATGAGCTGTGCCGTTCATCTCGACCACAACGGCGGCAATGTGTTCACTGCCATTCTGCTGGCTCTGGGCATCGGCCTTGCCTTTGGCCTGGTGCAGGGCTTCCTCGTAGCATATCTCGATATCCAGCCCTTTATTGTCACTCTGGCGGGAATGTTTTTCGCCAAGGGTATGACGACTATAGTAAACAGCACGCAGTTTAACGTGGAGCACGAGGGATTCCAGGCTCTCAAGGCAGCAAGAATCCACGTGCCCGGCATGGGCTCGGTAAACAAGCTGGGCAACTATGTGCCTGCATATGTTGAAATCGGCGTTATAGTGGCTCTGCTGCTGGTGGTGGCTCTGTTCGCCCTGCTGCGCTGGACCAAGCTGGGCCGCAGCTTCTACGCTGTGGGCGGCAACAGTCAGAGTGCCATTATGCTGGGCATCAATGTCAA
Source organism: Acutalibacteraceae bacterium (assembly GCA_045604745.1). Taxonomy (GTDB): domain Bacteria; phylum Bacillota; class Clostridia; order Oscillospirales; family Acutalibacteraceae; genus SIG598. The sequence goes on from JAZUOR010000324.1 coordinate 16,436, forward strand.
GCGCACCAAGTTTATGGCTCATCTGCTGTGCAGTCTGCTGGCAGGTATTGGCGGCTTTGTTTACTTCCTGCATGTAGGCTCCGGCTCGCCCTCCCATGCCAGCGGTGCCGAAATGAACGCCATTGCCTCCTCCATCATCGGCGGCACCATGCTGACCGGCGGTGTGGGCAACATAGCCGGCACCTTCTTTGGTGTTCTTTCCCTGAATACCATCAAGAACATCGTATCCTCCCTCGGTCTTGACGAGGCATGGTGGACCAACATCACCGTTGCTGCCATGATCTGCCTGTTCCTGCTTATTCAGAGCGTCGTTCTTTCCCGCAAGAACAAGAACAACGCTGATTGATCCTCCTCTGCACTGAACCGAAAAACCGCCGCCCGCATGCGAACGGCGGCGGTTTTTGCTCACGCCGTTATTCGTAAAATATCATACATTCATGGGCGAAATCCATAATTTATCACGTTGACTTGTCTGCGTTTTGCGTAGTATGCTTTATGTGGTAAATAATTACTTATTTCATACGGCGCAGCTGATTTTTCCGGCTGCTTACAAAACGAAAAGTGGAGTGAAATTAACTATGGATAACAACAAGACCGCTCTGGGTATCGAACTGGGTTCTACCCGTATAAAGGCCGTTGCCATTGACGGCGCACACAAGCCGGTGTCGTCCGGAGACTACACATGGGCTTCTTCCTTTGAAAATGGCGTGTGGACCTATTCTCTTGACGAGGTGTGGACTGGCCTTAAGGCGGCTCTCTCCGGTGTTGAAAACCGGGAAAGCGTCAGCGCCATGGGCGTTTCAGCTATGATGCACGGTTACCTTGCTTTTGATAAGGACTGGAATCTGCTGGTTCCCTTCCGCACATGGCAGAACACCATCACCGGGCCTGCCGCAGCCGAGCTGACCGAGCTCTTCGGCTTCAATATTCCCCAGAGATGGAGCATATCGCACCTTTATCAGGCGATACTCAACGGAGAGGAGCATGTAAGCTCCATTGCTCACATCACTACTCTTGCCGGATACGTTCACTACATGCTTACCGGAGTCAATGCCATTGGTGTGGGTGAAGCTTCGGGCATGTTCCCCATCGACAGCGATGGTCTGTGCTACGACAGAACCATGCTGGATAAATTCAACTCGCTGGTGGAGAGCCGTGAGCTTCCGTGGAAGCTTATCGACATTCTGCCTGAGGTACTGGTGGCGGGAGACAGTGCCGGTACCCTTACTGAACAGGGCGCAGAGCTTCTGGATAACCTCCTTGCTCCCGGTATTCCGTTTGCTCCCGCCGAGGGCGATGCCGGCACAGGAATGACCGCAACCAATGCTGTTGCACCCAGAACGGGCAATGTATCTGCCGGTACGTCCATTTTCTCAATGGTGGTGCTTGAGCGGCCGCTGGAAAAGGTATACGAGGAAATAGATCTTGTTACCACTCCCACCGGCAAACCGGTTGCCATGGTACACTGCAACAACTGCACCAACGACTCCAACGCGTGGGTAGGCCTGCTGGGAGAAACTGCGCAGCTGTTCGGCGCACAGCCCTCCACAGGAGAGCTCTACACAAAGCTCTACCAGAAGAGCCTTGAGGGTGACGCCGACTGCGGCGGAGTGCTTGTGTGCAATTATATGGCCGGTGAGGGCGTTACCCATATGGATGCCGGTCGTCCCATTGTGGTTCGCCGCCCGGACAGCAAGTTCACACTTGCCAATTTCTTCCGCGCCACGCTTTACTCCACCATGTCCACGCTGAAGATCGGTATGGATATCCTGGCCCGTGAAAATGTCGCCATCGACAGCCTCACCGGTCAGGGCGGCCTGTTCAAGACCCCGGTTGTGGGTC
>JAZUOR010000325.1:0-2734 GCA_045604745.1 Acutalibacteraceae bacterium
TGTGTCACCCGGAGACGTTGTGACCGGAGATAATTTCATCCAGTTTTCCCCCGATATCATTTCTCCGTCTGACGCCGGAAAGGATCCGGAAACTGTCACCCCATCCGATGCCGTTCCGGAGCAGGCACCGGCACCGGAGGAATTCATAGAATCAGAAGTGCAGGAATCCCCTGTCATCCCTGCTGCTCCAGCCGCCGAAGGTGACGGCTGGCAGACTGTGAACGGTGTGTCCCGCTATTACATAAACGGCGCTGAGCAGACCGGCACGGTAACCGTCAACGGGCTGACCTACTATGTCGGCAGCGGCGCCTTCGAGCCGGTGAACGGATGGAAGGACGTTGACAGGCACAGGTATTACTTCATCGACGGTATTGCCCACACCGGCAGCCTCTGCCTTGGCGGCAAAGTATATTTCTTTGACAACTCCGGTAAGCTGTATGATTACGACGGCTGGAAGAACATGACCGACAGCCGTTCGGGCGAAAAGGAACGCTTCTATTTCATTGACGGAGGCGCTGTTACGGGAATGCAGACCGTCGACGGCAGTGCTTATTATTTTGACAGCCACGGGCGGCTTGAGGAACACGCCGGCTGGGTCACGCTGACCGACAGCTCCGGCAGAGAGATCACCTGCTACTACGCTGACGGAAGTGCGGTAACCGGTCTTCACACCATAGGCGAAGCAAAATATCTCTTTGAAGCAAACGGTGCACTTGCCTCACGCGACGGCTGGCACACCGTGGGCGACAGCTCCTGCTATGTGAAGTCCGGCAAGCTGCAGACCGGCTTTGTTCGTGTGGGCGACGCTGTATACTATCTGAGCGACGAGGGCTTTGCCACCTCCATGAGCGGCTGGATAAACATTGACGGCGGCAGCTATCTGCTGTCTGACGGCAGAGTGCGCACAGGCATCGTATATTACGGCGGCAGCACTTACTATCTGGATGCGGATTATAACGGACGCATGCTTCGCGGACTGATAAATTCCGACGGCAATCTGTATTACGCAGGTTCTGACGGAGCCCTCTGCACCGGCCTGCGCACCATCGGCGGCAAGGTCTATTACTTTGGCGGCGACTGCTCTGCTGTCACCGGTTGGCAGACAGTCGGTGAGTCCAGATATTATTTCGGCAGTGAAAATTACGCTCTGACCGGCTGGTTTCAGGCAGACGGCTACCATTACTACGGCGGCGAGGACGGAGCCATAAAGACCGACTGCACTATCGACGGCTACAAGCTGGACAGTCAGGGCCGCAGAGTGACATCCTCCAAGCTTGAAGCTCAGGCTCTTTCCGTCATCAGCTCCTGCACCAACAGTTCAATGTCGGGCAGCGAGAAGCTGAAGGCCTGCTACAACTGGATACTGAAGAACTGCTCGTACAAGAGGGACTACACCGATCCCAACAAACTGGCTTCGGGCTGGACGGAGAAATACGCCCTTGAGATGCTCAGCGGCAAAAAGGGCAATTGCTACCGTTATGCCAGTGCCTTTGCCTACCTCGCCGAGACTCTGGGCTATGACGCTTCAGTGGTAACCGGCAAAATCGTTGCCTACGGCGGCGGAATGACTCCCCACGGCTGGGCTCAGGTAAAAATAAACGGCACCAACTACATCTTTGACGCAAACATGGACGACAGCAAGGGCACCTTCATCTGCTACATGAAGACCTACAGCAACTATCCATACCGCATCAGCAAGCAGAGCACCTATGACGTAAAAATATGACCGTACGGAGCGTTGAACCATGGTATTCAGCACAATTGAATTTCTCTGCGCCTTTCTGCCGGTGCTTTTCTGCATCTATACGGCGCTGTCCTTTGTAAGAACGCCCCATAGGGTCAATATTCAGAACTGGCTCCTGCTGGTATTCAGCGTGCTGTTCTATGCCTACGGCGAGCCTGTTTACGTACTGCTGCTTCTGGCAAGCACACTGATAAACTATCTGCTGGCACTGGCGGTGGGCAGCGGAGCGCAAAAGTACCGCAGGCCGGCCATGATTGCGGCGGTGTGCATCAATCTGGTACTGCTTGGCGTGTTCAAATACACCGGCATGCTGGTCACCACCATTAACGGAATTCTGGGTGTGTGCATTCCCGTTCCGCAGATTACTCTGCCGGTGGGCATCTCGTTTTTTACCTTTCAGGCCCTCTCCTACGTCATAGACGTTTACCGCGGGCAGGCACAGGTACAGAAACGTTTTGACCGCGTTCTGCTTTACATATCCCTGTTCCCGCAGCTCATAGCCGGCCCCATCGTCAAATTTCACGACATCGATCAGGAGCTGGGCGAACGCAGACAGACCGTGACCGGCACAGCAGAGGGACTTCGCCGCTTTATCGTCGGTCTTGCCAAGAAGGTACTCATTTCCAACACCATGGCCACTGCCGCTGACGCGGTGTTCTCCGCTCAGCCGGAGGAAATAAACATCGCCGCTGCGTGGATAGGCGCGATTGCCTATATGCTGCAGATCTACTTTGACTTCAGCGGTTACAGCGACATGGCGCTTGGAATGGGACGCATGTTCGGCTTCCATTTCCTTGAAAACTTCAACTATCCATACTGTGCCGACAGCATTCGCGTTTTCTGGCGCAGATGGCATATTTCTCTTTCCAGCTGGTTCAGAGACTATCTTTACATTCCTCTGGGCGGCAACCGGAAAGGAAAGGTGCGCACCTGCATAAACAAGCTCATCGTGTTCTTCTGCACCGGTCTGTGGCACGGTGCCAGCTGGAA
>JAZUOR010000326.1:0-7833 GCA_045604745.1 Acutalibacteraceae bacterium
AAGGATGGCTGACAGCGGCTGCGGTCATGTTTTTGTTTGACTGCGCTGGCATGGCGGCTCTTGTTGCCATCAACGGTTTCCGCAGTGGTTACTGGTTTGAAATCTCCGGTCACATAGCCATGCTTGTGTTGTTTGTGATCGCATTTCTCTCCATGCCTCGTGGAAACAAAACCGCATGACAGATTGCTGCCAAGGCGACATAAGTATTACAGATTGTCAAATACGACATTTTACACCCGTGTAAAACCGCAAGGTATACACGGGTGTTTTGTGTATGCAATTTCCATAAAAATGTTGACATAACCCGAAAATGGGATTGACTTCCTGCTTTACAGAAGCTATAATTATGTCGAGTTATGCGGATGCATGCCGAAATGCGGTCCGCTGTGGGAAGAGCCGCACAGGCGGCAGGATGTGATTGTGGAAGGAGAATGATGCTGAATGATTAAAAGAATTATTTCTGAGCTTGCTGCTCAGGCGTCGAAGACGGAAAATCGTATTGAGTACAGTGTGATTTTCGAAAACGCCGAGAAAGCGGGACTGGGAAGCGAGCAGGTTGACGAAGTGATTTCGGCTCTTGAGGAAGCCGGAATTGCGCTGATTGACAGTCGTGAAGATTCCGCTCAGGAGGATAGCTTTACTGAGGACAGCGTACGGCTTTATCTTAATGAGATCGGACGCATTCCCCGGCTTACTGCCGAGGAAGAAAAGGAGCTGCTTTACCGCGCGGCTGAGCTGGGGGACAAAGCTGCCGCCGATCGCATCGTGGAGGCGAATCTTCGTCTTGTGGTCAGCATTGCACGCAAGTATACCGGCAGCGGCATGAGTCTGATGGATCTTGTTCAGGAGGGCAATATCGGGCTTATGCGTACCATCGAGCACTTTGACTGCTCGAAAGGCTATAAGTTTTCTACCTATGCCACATGGTTGATTCGGCAGGCCATTACACGCGCCATTGCAGCTAATCATCTTTTGCGCATCCCGATACATATGAGCGACAAGCTCAGCAAGATGCGCCGCGTTTCTCGTGAGCTGCGCTCAAAGCTTGACCGTGAGCCCACAGCGGAGGAAATCGCGGCAGCAATGGGAGGAATCACTCCCGCCAAGGTGTATGAGCTGATGAGTGTTGCTTCCGAGCCGGTGTACATTGACACTCCTGTGGGAGAAGGGGAGGAGAGTACCATTGGCGATTTCCTTGAGGATGAGAGCATGGGCAAGGTGGAAACACTGGTAGACAGACGCGTGATGCGTGAGGCTCTCTACACCAATCTGACCACACTTTCTGACCGTGAGCGCGATGTTATCAGTTTGCGTTACGGTCTTGCCGATGGCGAAAATCACACGCTTGAAGATCTTGGCAACCGTTTCAATATTACCCGTGAGCGTATTCGCCAGATTGAACAGAAGGCGCTCCGCCAGCTGCGTGATCCGCGCACTCTCTCCCGTCTCAAGGGGTATTTTGAAACCTGACGGTTAATGTCTGCTGCCGCAGTAAACAGCACGAAAAAACAGAGATAATCCAGACCCGTCCGGATTATCTCTGTTAGTTTTTTATGCGCTGTATTTCTGAGCAAACTCTGCCACCGGCATCGGTTTTGCGTAGAAATATCCCTGAATCAAATCACATTCCTGCTGTGTAAGGAAATCTACCTGCTCACGGCTTTCGATGCCCTCTGCGACAATTTTCATATCCAGTTTCTTTGCCAGATCAATAACCTCAGAAACAATAAGCTTGCCTCGCGCTTCCGCATCTGCTCCACGGAAGAAGTTTGCATCGATTTTCAAGACATCGATCTGCAGTTCCTTCAGGGAATTCAAAGAAGAATATCCTGCGCCAAAGTCGTCCATAGATACCTGGAATCCGGCTGCCCGCAGATTCTGCACCGTACTTATCAGAACCTTCTTATCATCAAAGAAAGCACTTTCTGTAAGCTCCAGTTCAATCACACTATGCGGTACCTGATATTTATCTACAATGGCACAGATATGTTCTGCCAGATCTTCTCTGGTAAAATGAGCTCGCGATACATTTACGGAGATAGGAACCAGCTTGCGTCCCTCTGCGAGCCAGCCTGCCTGCACTTTTGCGATCTCTTCCAGCATATAATCATCAAGCTTTAAGATAAAACCGTTCTTTTCAAAGATGGGGATAAATCGGTTTGGCGCAATAAAACCTTCTGTGGGATGAACCCAGCGAACCAGCGCTTCCGCGCCACCCAGCGTTTCTCCTGTGGTGCTGATTTTAGGCTGCAGGTATACCTGAAACTCTCTGTTTGCCAGCGCACGATCCATGTCGTCTTCAACCTTGAGCTCCCACAGTTTGAGCTTGTTCATTTCCGCGTTGAAGAAGGCGGTCTTGTTTTCTGCTTCTTCGCCTAACGTTTCGCAGGCTATCATGGCGTTATTGTGTAATTGCTCAACATCATACTCACCGGACTGCACCGGATATACACCTACGCCAAAATAGGCTTTCATTTCCGGCATAACCGCATACAGTACATTCTCAAGTTTGTGTATTCGTGCTTCCAGCTCCGCTGTGTCGGTGTAAACCAGCAAGAGACCGAACCCTGCGTTTTCATGATGCGCAAGAACTTCGCTTCGTGTTAGCTCCTTTTTAAGTGCTGCGTAATACTTTTCAATCAGATCCTGTCCCTTGTTAACACCGAAACAGGTGCAAAAATTGCGGTATCTGCGCATCTCCAGGTGAACCATGGCGTACTTTTTCTTCCAGATTCTGTTCTGCTTCAACAGATTTGTACCTTTTCTGATAAAGGAAAGCCAGTTGTCTCCGCCGGTCAATACGTCGGTATAAAGTATTTTTGAGGTCTTGCGAATTCTTAATATCATGCTGATTATGGAAATCAGATGATATATTACAAAGATGCCAAGCATTAATCCGCATATCGCAACACAAATCAGCATCGTTACAAAATCCTGAACGTACATCGGTATATCATTCAGAACCATGATCTCCAGATCATCTACCGGAATGACCAGCCAGAGCTTCAACCGGGTAAAAGGTGCGGAGAGATTGCGCTCAGATTCCGGAAAGTTTTCGTTCAGTGCATCTGCGTTGAATATGATTTCACCGGTATCAATAGTGAATATCTGATCCTCGTCATCAGCAATAACAACACTGATTTCCTTATCTGTAATTCCAGTCAGAAGACCCATGCTTATGGTTTCGTAAATTTCGGGATACTCATCATTGCTGGACCACACCGGATTTCCGTCAGTGTCCATTACAGCTACTGCTTCGATCTCTTCCAGCAACCCGATGTGAGACAGCACCGTCTGTTGAATGCCTGATTTCGTTTCGGAGTTATAGTCTGCAAACAGTTCTGCTACTCTCACAGATGTTCTGCTGCTGTCCGTCAGTTTTCGCTGTGCGACATCCACTCCGGATGCCAGCATTGCACAAAGCATAATGATAGTGAAAATGACAAGATAGAATATCAGCCCCAATACAGTTGGCCAGATGCGGATTTTCTGAAACTTCTTTATTCTCTGCTCTTTTGATACGTTCATATCTCGTTTCCTCTCTTCAGTAATTTGGCAGTCATAATGTTTTGTATGCGCATTTATACTGCATTGAAATAGCGGCTTATCAGTTCCATTCTGTTTTCCTGTTTCACACCAAAAGGACAGCGGGATTCGCAATGGCCGCAACGCAGGCAGGCGTCTGCGTTCACATTTAGCTTGGTGTAGTGATTGGCGGCGATTTTGTCTCCCGCCAATGCAAGGTCGTAATATTTGTTCACAAGGCCGATGTCTATATTTGCCGGGCATGGCTGGCAGTGGTTGCAGTAGACACATGTGCCTGCGATGGCATCGGCAGAAAAAGTGCCGACGACAGAGTAGTCTTTTTCCTCGTCTGTTGCGGTGAGAAATCCAAGAACCTGTTCAAGATGCTCCATTGTCTGTACGCCGGGTACAGCTACCAGTACGCCGGGGCGGTCAATGGCATACTGCAGACACTGTGTATGGCTCAACGCTTCACCGAACGGTGATTGTTCAGCATTCAGAAGCTGACCGGCAAAGAATGGCTTCATAACGGATATGCCGACCCCTTCTTTTGCGCACCGCCGGAACAGGTCAAAGCGTTCCTTTACGCTGCCAATGCCGTATTCGTCGCCCTTCTCAAAATCATAAGCCGGATTTATGGAAAACATCATCATGTCAATAAGTCCTGTGTCGAGAATCCGATTGGAAACGGAAGGTGTATGTGAAGAAAAACCGATATGACGGACAGTCCCTTTGGCTTTGAGTTCCTTTAGATAATCCAGAACACCGATTGTGCAGAGCTTGTCGAAGTCTTCATCCTCGTCCACACAATGGAGAAAACCAAAGTCCACATAGTTGGTGCCAAGGGTTTCAAGTTCCCAGAGGAAGGTCTTTTTGATGGTATCGAAATCCCGACACCACCCGTATTCACCGTTTTCGTCATAGACCGCACCGAAATGAACCTGAAGAAATACCTTGTCCCTGCGACCGGCTATAGCGCGTCCGAAAGGTGCATAAGTTGCCCCTGCGGTGCACATGTCAAAGAAATTTATTCCGTTATCGATGGCCTTGCGGATAATGGCTTCAATTTCGTCGGCGGGAGTATTGCCGATGCCTCCCAGACCGAGTCCCAGAACGCTGAATCGCTCTGCTACTGTTCCGCGCGGGAGTTGTCTGTATTCCATGGTGTTTTCCTCCTGTGTTTCGCTCATGGGCAGTCTTGGTTTCTGCAGCATAGCATGGTCTTCGACATATCGAATACTTTTGCTGTGTTAATATAGGTTTACTGTACAATCATTATGTGAGCTGTCTGACGCAAGTCAATTGCTTTATACGCAAAGTGAATGGGAGCAGTGCAGATTATTGCCTCCGGGAATTCGGCAGGCATGGGTCAATAGAAGTTGGCTATTCCACAAATGTAAATCTTCTTACCTTTTCTCCGTTGACTTCCACTTCCTCATTCCACATAAAAGCAGGTCGCACCCAGAGCCCGTGTTCGCCATACAGCGTACGATAAACAACCATTGGCTCAAGGGTTTCGGAATGAGCAGCGACACCGATGACTTCATAGGTGTTTCCCTTATAATGCCGGTATATCCCGGTTTTTATATCAGCCATAACATGTCTCCTTGTTTGTGCAGCAGTTCAAATCTGACTGAATACTATCCTGTTCAGTGAATCATTCCTCGTCCGGCGCCTGCCCATCGTGGGCTTGCCACATGCACTCTGTAATGTCCATCTCAGTAAATACCGCTTTGAACGATGAATCCTCCGGACTGCAGGCGTAAATTCCAAAGCAGATACTGTCTGCTCCTTCCCACATGTGGCAGATCCGCATCTGCGTAAAATTCACGCCGTCAACAGAACTCTCTATACAGTAGTCGTCCTCTCTGCGGCTGAATCTGTACCACATGGTCCTGATATCAGCGGGAACAGCTGTTGTTGCCCAGTCGGAATACCCGTGATTTGTGACAACAGATCCAAGATGCTGGTACTGTTCATTCTCGTATTCTACGGAGGCTTTCAGCCAGTTTTCGCTGTCAAGATACATAACAATGCCGCATTGATCGAAGCGGTGGCAGCTTTGGGCAAAATCTGTTCGGACGATGAACGAAAAATATTTGTCCTTTGTTTCAAACTGAAGAACCGGAGCGTTATCGTTTCTGAAGTGATAATAGGTTCTCTGCCACAAGTCAGTATGCGGCTTGGTGGTTATTTCGATTCTGTCTGCTGAAATGCTGCAGACTTCAGGCTCTCTGGTCCAGAAAAGACGGCTTACGTCAAACATATATTTCTCTCCGTTCAAATTACTTGTGGATTTCATTATATCACATAGTGCTGCAAAGTAAAACCGGTCAGACAGCAAAGTGATAGAATGTAGGGGGTCAGATTATTTTCGTGAATTTTCTATCAAGCTTCAAGTTTATAATACATCAGTAAAACAAAAATGGCTTATCTGCGCCTTTTCCGCCGCATGATAAGCCATTGGATAACTTTGGTAATTAGTTCAATCCGCGCATCTCAAGAAACTGCCTGTACAGCGGATGCATTGCGTTACCCGGTCGGTCGGGAAACATGGTCTGCGGTGCTTCCATCGCCGGGACCCACTGCGCCGAATCAACTTCGCTCGATAAGATAAAGTCTGACTTCTTTGCAAAGCCGATAAAACCGATCATCAGAAGTTCTTTCCTGCCAAACCAGTACGAACCGGCATAATGAATCTCCTCAAGGTCGAGTCCGAGTTCCTCTTTTACCTCGCGCAGGGCGGTGGTTTCCGCATTTTCTCCGGGAGTGATATACCCAGACACAAAGGACGCGTGTTTGTCGGACAGATAGCCCTGACGCAGCAGGGCTATCTCGTTATATTCATTTGCGACAAGAATGATAACGCAGGTAGAGAAGGAGTCGAACCAGTATCGATCGCATGAAACGCAGAACGGTACGTTGCCGTCATCTCCGGCTCGCCTGTCGATCAGTTTCTCTGCGCACAACGGACAGTATTGATAATGCATTGAACATCAACCACCTGAAGATCAATTTGTTCTATTCGTTTTTCAGCCTTTCCAGAGCTTCTGCCATAGCCTCGTTTTCACGCTTCTGTCTGGAAAGAGTAATCCACAGACTGACCGCAAAGCATATGCCAAAAGACAGTATAAAGCCAAGCCATGGAAGTGCATCGTTGGCAGGAAACCAGCCAAACACGAATATGAACACTACCACAACAGCAACGCAGCACACGACCATTCCGATAGTACGCGCCAGCATGGACAGCTTTCTGAACCATCCGCCGGACAGAAAAATGGCTCTGATAACCGTTGTAAGTACTGCCAGACCAAGCAGCTGAGCCAGCGAAGCCATGGACATACCCTCCGCGCCGAGGCTGAACAGAGTGGATTCCTGCCTGCCCTCGTCACCGGCAAGGCAGCTGCACACCGAAAGGAAAACGACCATGAGACCGAATATCATCAGAGCCTGAGCGGCATAATCGAATATGGTTTTCTTCTTTTCCATCTTTATTTCACTCCTAACTTCTTTCTGAGCTCGTCGGCGTACATTCTCGACGCAATGAGCTGCTCGCCGTTTTCCATGGTAATGCGAATCTTTCGGTCGATGTCTGATTTGAGGCTCCTGATTTTCTTGAGCCGCACAAGACAGGCTTTGCTTATGCGGAAAAATCCGCTGTCGGCAAGCTGCTGTTCCAGCTCATAAAGCCTGAAATCCGATTCATAGACCCTGCCTGCGGTGTACACAAATGTACTGCGTTCCACCGCTTCGATATAGATTATCTCGTTAAGGTCGAGCAGATGCACCGAATCCTCGTATCTGACCGTCAGCTGGCGGTCGAGTATACGCATAGTAGCCAGCATTTTTTCTATCTCCGGTGTGAGAGAACTGCAGGACACGGTTATTTCCGTGTCGGTTTTGTCGGGAATAAGTTCAATGGTTATTTTCATATCACTCAAGTCCGTTTCTTCTGTATGCAATGATGAATGCAGTCACGGCAGCAATAAGGCTGCCAGCAAGCACGATAACACCAAGCTTATCCATTATACCACTATCCATAACAGAGAAAAAGAGTTTGATCTGATATGTGTAGCAGAATTTTGCAATCTTCTCTATGGTGCTGTTGAACATAGCAAGCATCGGGAGAAAAGAGAGGATCATCATCAGCGGCACTGTTATTGATGTAGCCGCCATCTGGGACTTGGAAACAAGGCCGACCGTTGCGCCGAGCAGGATGGAGATAATAAATCCGACTGCCATAATAAGCATAAAGGAAACAAACTCAGAAGCAGAATATCCTGCACTCAAGCCAATTACTGCCGCACC
>JAZUOR010000327.1:0-4431 GCA_045604745.1 Acutalibacteraceae bacterium
CCTGTTGAGGCTGCTCCTGTTGAGGCTGCTCCTGTTGAGGCTGCCCCTGCTGAGGCTGCTCCCGTTGCGGCTGCCCCTGCTGAGGCTGCTCCCGCTGAGACAGAGGCCGCTGCTTCTGTTGCTCAGACCGCCGCAGCTCTCGGCATTCCCTCCGGATTCTTCGGCAGTGCCGCTCCCGCCGCAGCTGCTGCTACCGTTGTGAGCAAAGCCTTTGCAGAGCCTGCCATGACCGTAATCGAGCCCACCGGCGACATCGCCCAGCAGGCCTACGAAGCCGGTATCCGTGCCGCTTCCGCCGGTACAATTGCACCCGCTGCTCCCACTCCCGGTGAAGGCCTCGCGCTGACCGGTTTCCTGCTCGGTCTTGGCTCTCTGGTCATGACCTGGAGCGTCCCGGCATGCTTCGTGTGTCTGCCCCTTGCCATCGCCGGCATCGTCTTTGCCTCCGTTGCCAAGAAGAAGGGCACCGTCGGCGGCTTCCAGAAGGCCGGTATGGCCCTTGGGATCGTCGGTCTGGGGCTCAGCTGCCTGACCTGCCTCTGCTGCCCCACCTACGAAGAGAACTACTCCACCGATATCTCCAGCGACTTCAGCGAGGATTTCATGGCCGAGTTCGAAGAAAACGGCTTTGACATCGGCTCCATGGAGGATTATCTGGAGCAGTATCTGGACACCTACAACGGCAGCAACGACCTTTACGCCGACTACGAATAATCCTTTTTTCGCAGAATACTTACTGAAAGCGCCCTTCGGGGCGCTTTTTCTGCGTCCGGCGGCATTTTTCTTCACGGCTGGAAATATAATACTGCTGCAGCACTTGAATATCAGCTTTTTCCATATGTATAATCGTAATCGGTTGAAAAATACGCATGCACAGGGTATAATCATAGTGGTGAAATGTGCGCCGTATTCCGCCGCCGTTTTACCTACCGAACAATTCAGCATTTTTATCTGATAATTTAATAGCATCAGCATCGAAAGGAGCGTTTGGCTGTGAATCGACCGGAAATGAATATAAATGATTATTTCAGCAGCATAGAGGGTAAATCGGTTGCCTTCTGCGGCATGGGCATCACCAACACTCCCCTTGCCGAAATGTTTATAAAGCGCGGCTTTGACGTGACCGTCTGCGACCGGCGCAGTCCATCCGAGCCCGGAGAGAATATCGAGCGTCTGCGCTCCATGGGCGCAAAGGTCCGTCTGGGCGCCGGCTATCTTGACGTACTGGAGGCGGATATCCTTTTCCGCTCGCCCGGCACCAACCGGAATGATCCCGCTCTTGCTGTTCTGCGCGAAAGAGGCACAGTCATAACCAGCGAGATGGAGGTGTTTTTCCGGGTATGTCCGGCTCACACCATTGCCGTGACCGGCTCCTGCGGCAAGACCACCGTCAGCGCCATCATTGCACGCATGCTGGAAAACTCCGGCAAAAAGGTATGGCTGGGCGGCGGCATGGGCAAAGCCATGCTGCCCGACGTGGAGCACATGTCCGGCGACGACTGGGTGGTATGCGAGCTTTCCAGCTTCCATCTTATTTCCATGCACGAATCACCGCAGACCGCGCTGATAACCAACATCTCCCCAAACCATCTCAACACCCACAGGGACATGGATGAATATGTGGAGGCCATGGCGAACATCTGCCGTTATCAGTCTGCCGGCGACCGGCTGGTGATAAACGCCGACTGTCCCGTCTGCGCCGGCATCGCTGAGGGCCGGAGCGCACAGCTCATGAGCTTTTCCCGCAGCCGCAGACCCGAACGGGGCGCATATGTTGACGATAAGGGCGACATCCGGATCGCCTGCGGGCCCGACCACACCGGCGACCGCAGGATAATGAACGTGCGGGACATCCGTGTGCCCGGACTGCATAACGTTGAAAACTTCCTTGCAGCCATATGTGTGACCGACGGGCTTGTGAGCGACGAGGATATCCTTTCGGCTGCCCATCTGTTCTGCGGCGTTGCGCACCGCACGGAATTCGTGCGCTGCGTGGACGGCGTGTGCTATTATAACGATTCCATCGCCACCACTCCCGAACGGACCATACGGGGCATGCTTTCCCTCTTTGACCGGCGGATAGTGCTCATTGCCGGCGGGCTTGACAAGAAGCTGCCCTTTGACGAATTTGCCCGGACGGTCTGCCGGCGGGTATCGGTGCTCATTCTTATGGGTGACACTGCCGATGCCATCGAACAGGCGGTCACTCAATGCGCAGAATACGACCCGGACTCAACGCTCATTTTCAGAGCGCAGGATATGAGTCAGGCGGTGGCGCTTGCCGCAGCCCACGCCTCGGACGGCGATGTGGTCTCCCTTTCTCCTGCCTGCGCATCCCTTGACATGTACCGCAGCTTTGAGGAACGGGGAGAGCTGTTTGTGCGCGAGGTCAACCGCCTGCACCCGAAGGCCGTACCCCATCAGGACGATGACGACGATTATCTCATCTGAGCATGCTGCATCTGTGCCTGTCCGGGACATAATAAAAAACAAAGGAAAGTAGTTGAAGCCCATGAAAAAACGAGTGCACGGCGAAGGCGTATCCGAAACCGCGGACAAGGCCGCACAGAACCATGCAATCGTTATTGTTGCAGTCATCATCGTACTGCTCTTTCTCTTTACCGCAGCTCAGAACGGCTGCTTCGGCAGCACGGGCTGCCTGCCCATCGGCACGGCTCCTGCCGGCACATCCGCCGGCGACGCCCCGGTAAGCGTCACCGACGTGCCAAGCGGCTCTGACGCAGGCGCATCCGGCACTTCGCCCACCGACGCAGAGCCGTCGGACAGTGACGTGCCCTCCCCGTCCGACGCCATTGTGGTGTATTACCCTGAGGTGCATATCGACGGCATAACTCTGCCTGAGCAGTACGGCGCCGGTCTTTTTGATCCCAACGCCGCCATGTGGCTCATTAACGAATACCGTCAGCAGAACGGTCTTTACCAGCTGCTTCCCGGCGAATTCGGCCTGCAGCAGGTCACGCGCATCCGTCTGCTTGAGGCCATGGAGCAGTTCTCCCACGACCGTCCCGACGGCAGCGCTTTTTCCACCGCCTACGACCAGACCGGTCTTTTCTACCGCCACTGTGCGGAGAACCTCGCCTCCGGCCAGTACACCGCCGAGGAAGTGGTGCAGGACTGGATCAATTCCGACTCCCACCGCGCCAACCTCCTTTCCACCACCGTGACGCACATGTGCGTCATGGCGGGAACCCGTGAGGACGGCAGAACCATCTGGGTCTTTGAGGCCTATTCCGCGCCCTGACGTGCATAAGGCACGCCGCGCAACATTTCTCTTTTTCAGAAGGAACACACAAAAATGCTTGATAACCTGTTTACTGTGGGAACGCAGGTGCTCATTCTCTTTGCCATGATCGCCATCGGCTTTGTGCTGAGCAAGACCGGGCTGGTGAGCGAACAGAGCGTGGGCGGCATGACCAACACCCTGCTGTGGGCGGTCACTCCCTGCCTGATAATCGAGACCTTTTCCCGCAGCTTTGACATGCAGCTGGCCTTGTCGCTGGGCATGTTCGCCCTTGCCGCCGTGCTTGGCACCGCCCTTGCCGCCGCACTGTCCTATCTTCTCTTCCGGCGGTTCGGAAAGGATCACGCCATCATGACCTTTGCCGGCACCTTTTCCAACTGCGGCTTCATGGGGCTTCCACTTGCTCAGGCGCTGTTCGGCGCGGAGGGTGTGATGTACGCCTCCATCTTTGTGGTCATATTCAACGTCTGTCAGTGGACCTTCGGCTATGCGCTGCTTTCGGGAGGGATCTCTCTGCGGCGGCTGCTGCTCAACCCCGGTCTGCTGGGACTTGCCGCCGGACTGCCGCTGTTTTTCTTCTCGGTGACCCTGCCCGGACCGGTGGCTCAGATAATCGGCTCCATGGCCAGCCTCAACACTCCCCTTGCCATGATCGTGATCGGCTGCCACCTTGCCCGCACCGACCTTCTCAAGGCGCTGACCGACCGGCGGGTATATGCTGCGAGCGGTGTGCGTCTGCTGCTGGCTCCGGCCATCTCCCTGCTGCTTGTCAGGCTCATTCCCATACCCTTTCTCAACGCGGTGGCATGCTCGGTGCTGTGCATTGAGCTGGCTGCGCCCTGTGCCGCCACCTCGGTGCTCATAGGCACCATGTGCGGTCACGACGGCGAGCTGCCCAGCCGCTGCGTGGCGGTGTCCACCCTTGCTTCGGTGGCAACACTGCCCTTGATCGCCGCGCTGTGCGGTACTTTGTTTCTGTGATTCACAATTCCGCCGCCCCGGAATAATATGAAAGCAGGGCACGGTGCACGGGGATAAGCGCCGGCCCGTCAACGCGGGCGGTGACCGCCGTTTCCCCTGCATACTGTCCGCCGGATGATATGTAAGCGGCGGCAACTCCCGATTCAGATATCCCGCCCGCGGCAGCGAAGTCGGATCGTAGCCATGTC
>JAZUOR010000328.1:0-6429 GCA_045604745.1 Acutalibacteraceae bacterium
ACCCAGTCCATCATGCAGGATCTTTTTGCAATGATCATGCTGGTGGATATTTCCGAAAGCCGCATCAGCTTCTCCGAGCTTAGCGATCAGCTGGCAGCCTACGGTGAAAAGAGCGGGCTCTCTATTCGTATCATGCATGAAGATATCTTCAATTCCATGCATCGCGTATAAGGTTCGGGGTGACAGACTATGCTTAACACAAAGGATATACTCGAAACAATAGGCATGATTCATGAGGAGCATCTGGATATACGCACCATCACCATGGGTATAAGCCTGCTGGATTGCTCCCGTGCCGACGGCAAAGCTGCCTGTGACGCGGTTTATGACAAAATCTGCAGACGTGCCGAAAAGCTGGTATCCACCGGTGAGGAGATCGAGAAGGAATACGGCATTCCCATCATAAACAAGCGCATTTCGGTTACCCCCATCGCCATGGTGGCCGCTGCCAGCACCGACACCAGCCCGGTGGAGTTCGCAAAGGCTCTTGACCGTGCGGCTCACACCACCGGAGTCAACTTTATCGGCGGCTATACCGCTCTTGTGCACAAGGGCTTCGGCCCCGGCGACAGGCAGCTCATCGAAAGCATTCCCGAAGCACTGAGCGTTACCACCCGCGTGTGCTCCTCTGTCAATATAGGTTCCACCAAGGCGGGCATCAACATGGATGCCGTTGCCATGGTCGGACGCATTATCCGTGAGTGTGCCGAGCGCACTGCCGACCAGAGCGGCTTTGGAGCCGCCAAGCTGGTGGCCTTCTGCAACGCTCCGGAGGATAACCCTTTCATGGCAGGTGCCTTCCACGGTGCCGGTGAGCCCGACTGTGTCATAAACGTCGGCGTTTCCGGTCCGGGTGTTGTGCGCGCCGCCCTGCAGAGAGCCGGAGACTGCGATATCACTCAGGTTGCAGACACCGTAAAGCGCACCGCGTTCAAAATCACCCGCATGGGTCAGCTGGTGGCAAGAGAGGCCTCAAAGCGGCTTGACGTGCCTTTCGGTATCGTTGACCTTTCTCTGGCACCCACTCCTGCAGTAGGCGACTCGGTTGCCCATATCCTTGAGGAAATGGGCCTTGAGAGCTGCGGAGCGGCAGGAACCACCGCCTGCCTTGCACTGCTCAACGATGCAGTCAAAAAGGGCGGCGTAATGGCCAGCTCTCACGTGGGCGGACTGTCGGGCGCATTTATCCCCGTTTCCGAGGATGCTGGAATGATCGATGCGGTCAACTGCGGAGCCCTGTGCCTTGAAAAGCTGGAGGCCATGACTGCTGTGTGCTCGGTGGGTCTTGACATGATCGCCGTTCCCGGCGACACTCCGGCAGAGATACTGTCCGGTATACTTGCCGACGAAGCAGCCATAGGTATGGTCAACAGCAAGACCACCGCCGTCCGTCTTATTCCCGCAATCGGTCACGATGTGGGCGATACCCTTGAGTTCGGCGGCCTTTTCGGCTCGGCGCCGGTCATGGCGGTCAACCGTTTCTCTCCCCTGAGATTCATCAGCCGCGGCGGACGCATACCCGCTCCCATGCAGAGCTTGAAGAACTAAAGAAACCACTTCAGATACATTCACCGGAGGCAGCGCCATGCAGAAGATGATAAAAAAGATTATCGAAATGGACAAGGAAGCCCGCCGTCTGACTGACGAGGCCCGTCAGCGCAAGGTCGGTTCCACCGAGGCCGCGGCAGAAAAGCGCCGAGAGGTCTTTGACGGTTATCTCCAGATGGCCAGCAACCGGGTTGACACCATTCGCAAGGTGGAGATGGAAAGCGCCGGTGAGCAGATAAAGGCTATCGATCAGCGATATGAGCTGGCTGCACAGACCATGCGCAGGAAGGCTGAGGACAACCGGGAGCGCTGGATCAGCGAGATAGTCGCCGCCGTTACGGAGGGGGACGATAGCAGATGAGCTTTGCCTCAAAGGCATCCAATATGCTGCTGGCACGCTGCCGTGCACGTTACGGCAAGCGGCTGACAGCGCAGGATATTGAAGCACTGGTCAGCTGCCGCACGGTTGCCGACTGTGCATCCTGCCTCAGAGCCACCCGTTATGCCGATTCGCTGTCGGAGCTCAACGAAAGCAATCTGCGCCGACGCACTCTGGAAAGAGCACTCAACGACAGTCTGCTTGACGAGCTGTATTCGCTGTCACGCTGTGAGCAGTCGGTGGGTGACTGGTTTTCCGACTATATTATTATGCGCGCTGAGATAAAGCAGATTATTTCCTTTGTACAGCTGCTGGCGGCAGGACGGGAGAGCGAGCTGATACTCAAGGTGCCGGAGTTCATACTTCAGCGGTCGGGAGTGGATGCTGTGCGGCTTGCCCAGTGCCGCAGCTACGACGATCTGCTTGAGGTCATGAAGCACTCACGCTTTGTCAGGGAGCTGAAGGCTCTGCGGCCTCTGCCGGGCAACCGTCCCGACTGCGCTCTCATTGAGCATGCTCTTTATGCCCGTTTTTACGACGAGGTGCAGGAGATGATCAACCGGAGGGCGGGCAACGCAAGGGAAGAGCTGACCGACATCATCGGCACCCAGATAGACATACTCAACTTTACCTATATTTACAGGCTCAAGAAATACTACGGAGCCGACCCGGCGGCGGTGCGTTCAATGATGTTCCGCGGAGGACAGCGCATCAAGCCTCACACTATGCTGGCGATGGTCAATGCACCGGATGCCGATTCCGCGCTTGATATATTCATTCGTCGCACGCCCTACGGAAAACAGTTCGACCGTGAGGAGCTTACGGAAGGCGGCGTGCTGGAGACAGCTATGCGAATGATAACCAACAAGCGTGCCCGCAAGCTGATGCGCACGTCGGTCAATCCGGCAACCGTGCTGCTGGCATATGTGCTTATGGCTGAAACCGAGGTGCACGACCTGACGGTTATAGTGGAAGGGGTATTTTATGGACTGCCCCGTGAAGAGATACTCGACCTTATCATAATTGACGAGCTTGCCGACCAGGCGGGCTGAACAGATAACAATATGACCCAACAGACCGGTTGAGTCTGCCGGACGGATGCTGCCGTCCGCTCAGCCGATCTGCCGAATTTGATCGGGAGGAAAGAAACGGGTGCTCCGGTACCCTTTCGACTGGTTTTTCATGGCAGTAACAAGCATGAGGCTGGTAACCGTTACCGGCCAGCTGAACAAACTGGATGCCGTGCTGGATGTTTGTGCCGAAAAGGAAAATTTCCATTTTGAGCAGGCGATGAGCTTTTTCGGCACCGGCTCGGATTTTGTCCCCATAAACGACGAAAACCCGTACACAAGACTCTTTTCAAAGCTCTCTGCCGCACTTGCTGAGGCAGGGCTTCAACCGCTGGAGTACGAACAGTGCGCAGATGTGGACGGCGCGTCGTTGAGGGACACAGCGGACGAGTACATCGAAAGCTTCTGCCAGCAGCTCAAACAGAGCGCAGGCCGCCGGATCAGCGCCGAAAAGGAAATAAGCAGGATCACGTCGGAGATGGAGCAGCTGAGGCACTTTGACGGGCTGGACATCGAACTGAGCGAGATATACGACTGCGAGTACATCAAGGTCAGGTTCGGACGTCTGCCCAGAGCCAGCTACGAGCGGCTGAAATTCTACAACGATAACCCGTATATTATGCTGCTGCCCTGTCAGAGCGACGATCACTATGTGTGGGGATGTTATTTCTCGCCCATAGAGAACATTGCTGAGGTTGACAGGATATTCCAGAGCCTGATGTGGGGGCGCCTGCATCTGCCTGAGGCAACAGGTACGCCATCGGCAGAATGCGCACTCATGGAGCAGCGCATAGCCGAACTCAACAGGGAAGCAGCCGCTGCGGATGCTGAAGCATCAGCCCTCTGGGAACAGCACCGGAAGCAGTGCAGTCTGCTTTACCGGCTGCTGGAGCGGAGAAACGAGAGCTTCGATTTGAGGCGCAACGTAGCACGGTACAAGAACGGCGATGAGTTTTTCCTCGCCGGCTGGATAACCGCCTCCGATGCCGCTGATATGCGTGCCCGTATGGACACCGTGGAAGGCATCGAGTGCGAAATCAAAAAGCCGGACAGCGAAGAGGGACATGCGCCGCCGGTGCGTCTGCGCAACAGAGGCTTTGCAAAGCCCTTTGAATACTACGTGAGCATGTACGGACTGCCGGAATACGGCGAGACCGATCCAACTCCCTTTGTGGCATTTACTTACTTCCTGCTGTTCGGCATGATGTTTGCCGACCTTGGACAGGGTCTCGTGCTGTCGCTGGTGGGCTGGCTGATAATGTGGAAGATGAAGAAAATGGAGCTGGGCAGGATTATTGCCGTGTGCGGATTTTCTTCGGCATTCTTCGGAGTACTGCTCGGTTCGGTGTTCGGCTTTGAGCACTGGCTGGACGGCTTCTGGCTGTGGGTGCAGAGCAAGACCGGCATACCGCTCAACCACAACAAGCCCATAAATGTTGAGGATGCTGCGGTGGTCAACGTGCTTATCTATGCCACCATAGGCATCGGTGCGGTGCTTCTTGTGTGCGCCATGCTTATGAATATATACTCCTGCCTGCGCAGGAAGCACTGGGGGCCGGCTTTGCTGGGGCAGAACGGTGTTGCGGGACTTGTTTTCTACTGCTCGCTCATTTATGTGGTGCTCAACATGCTGCTGCTCAAGAACCCCTATCCGGGCACATGGTTCACCATTTGCTGTCTGGTGCTTCCGCTGGTGCTTATATACCTGCAGGAGCCGCTGGGCGAGCTGCTGGAGGGCAAGGAGGACTGGATGCCGGAGAGCATCGTTGATTTCCTCATGCAGAGCTTCTTTGAGCTGTTCGAGGTATTGCTGTCCTACCTGTCCAACACCCTCAGCTTTGTGCGAGTGGGCGCGTTCATCCTCGTTCACTACGGCATGATGACTGTTGTGTTTACCATCGCGGGCTTCAGTCCCGTGGGCAGCTTCGGCTACATTGCCGTGGTGGTCATAGGAAACATCATCATTATGGTGCTGGAGGGACTGCTGGTCGGCATTCAGGCGCTGCGTCTTGAATATTACGAGATGTTCAGCCGATTCTATTCCGGCTCCGGACGTCCGTTTATGCCGGTGGGAGCTCCTGCCGAAACAAAATAACCAGAATCGGTATTATAAGTATAAAATAATACAAATCGTAGTTTGATATCGGAGGTAATTATTTATGACTGCTCTTATTTATCTCATTCCCGGACTCATCATTTTCCTTTCCGTTTATTTTGCCCTTCGCTCCTATCGCATGAGCGGCAGTGCGGCCAAGGCGATGCGCGTCAATCTGGTCATCGTGGCCTGTCTGTTTGTTGCCTGCATCGCGGGTTCCTTCGGAGCCAGCGCCGTGAGTGAGGCTGACATCATGGCTCCCGTCACCACAGCCGCCGAGGCCGGTGATGAGGAAGCCGAAGCTGCAGTGAGCTATGATCCCTCCAAGGGTCTGGGAATGATCGCAGCCGCGCTGGTTACCGGTATCTCCGGAATCGGCGGAGGCATCGCCGTTGCAGCCGGTGCTCCGGCCGCCATCGGTGCCACCAGCGAAGACCCCAAGGTGTTCGGTAAGGCTCTGATCTTCGTCGCACTGGGCGAATCCATCGCACTGTACGGCCTGGTCATCTCCATCATGATCCTCGGTAAATATTGATGAAATTCTACGTTATTAGCGATGACGGTGACGCCCTTACCGGTCTGCGTCTGGCAGGCATTGAGGGCGAATATGCCGGCGACGAGGCTCAGACGCTGTCTGCCCTTGAACGGGTGGAGGCAGACGAAAGCATCGCCGTGCTGCTCATGACCGCAAGCTCCTACAAAAGAGGAGGTCAGCGGGTGGAGCAGCTCAAGCAGAGCGGTACCCGTCCGCTGATCGTAACCATACCCGACCGAACGGGAAACGGCGGTACGGGAGAGGCCATTGCCCGCTATGTGCGCGAGGCAGTGGGCATCAAGATTTGATTTGACAGGAGCGCATTATGCAGTCACAAGAGGAAAAACTGCGCCTGTTTACAGAGGCGATCAACACTTACGCCGAAAAACAGCGCCTGCGTATACTGTACGAAATGGAGCAGTATACCGGTGCCGAGCTGGATAAAGCCGAAAGCGAAGCCCTGCGCGACGCCTATGCGCACATCAGCAGGGAGACCGCCGAGGTTCGCGCGTCCATAGTCCGCGAGCTTTCTGCCCATGAGCTGGCAGCACGCCGCAGGCTTTTTGAACAGCGCGCCGCCATAGAGAATGAAGTTTTCGTCGAGGCGGAAAAGCGTCTGGCGGCCTTTGCTGCCGGAGACAGGTACGACAGCTACCTGACCGCTGCCGCCGAGCGGGTGACAAATGCCGTCAGCGGAGCGATTGTTGTGCGTATCCGTCCCGCGGACGAAGGCAAAAAAGCCCTGCTGGGAGTTATGATACCGGACTGCGAAGTGGAGCTTGACCCGTCCATACGCCTCGGC
>JAZUOR010000329.1:0-2527 GCA_045604745.1 Acutalibacteraceae bacterium
CCCTCGAATACGCCCTCGAGGAAGATGCCCTCGAGGAAGACGCTCTAAACGACGCCCAGCTGGCCAACCTCGCGAGGCAGCTCCGTGACTGCGGCATTGATCTGAGCGACGATCCCGACACTCAGGAGCTTCTCGAAGCTGTC
This sequence comes from Acutalibacteraceae bacterium, assembly GCA_045604745.1. GTDB lineage: Bacteria > Bacillota > Clostridia > Oscillospirales > Acutalibacteraceae > SIG598. The sequence goes on from JAZUOR010000329.1 coordinate 144, forward strand.
GATATGCTGGACAACATGGAACCCGGCTTCAAGCTCAACATCACCGAAAAGCCCTACAAGACCGCCGAGCAGAAGGCCGCCGAAAAAGCGGAGCGCGAAAAGGCCGCCGCCGACAGGGCTGAGCGCAAGCGCCAGCGAGAAGAAGATACCCGCCGCAAGGCAGAGGAGGCCGAGCAGAAAAAGGCGGCTATTGCCGAGCGCAGAGCCGCGCAGGAGAAAAAGAAAGCAAAAGCCGAAGCTGAGGCTGGCAAGAACCGCATTCAGCGGGAGATAGTTAAAGCGGCCAAGGACAATATCTCCGGCACCGAGCGCATTAAGGGCAGCGGCAAAGACGCTTACTCTGTCAACATGCTCAACATCAACAGCATGGTTCGCAGTCTCTCCGGCGATGCCCGGGCGGCGGCTGTGCAGCAGCTGGAGACTATCGACCAGCTCGGCAACAAGGGTATAATGACAATGGAGGTGAAAGCTATGGAGAAGCGCAAAATGACCAAGGAAGAAATCCGCGAGTATCTGCTAAGGAGCTTCGAAATGCTGGATGGCGACCTTCCGGAGAGCGAAGAAGAAGAGGATCTGTTCGTCAGAGCTTCGGAGATTTTATTCGGGACAGCCAGCGGCGAGGAGAACGGAGAGTAAGCGGCGTACAGGGAAGCATTTTGTCTTTTAAGACTTTGGTAACGGATGAAGTCCGGAGCCCCCTTGTCGAAGCAACGAAAATTCTAACCGCAATAAACGGGGTGCGAATTGTTTTTACTGATGGTAGAGTCAGAATGCATAAAGACGGGGAGACCGTAACTCGCGGATACGCCGTCACTGCTGCCAATGATGCGGTTTATGTGTGCGCAACTGAGATACCGGAAGGCGCTGAATTGCAAGTTGCTGCTCCGATCACCATTGCAGGCAAGAAGTACTACATGGGCGTTATGCTGCAGCGGGACAGCGCGAATCAGCGCCTTTATCTGCACGATGTAATAACAGAAGAGGCCGTCATCGACACCTCGGGAGATAACCTGAACACGACAGGGTCCGCCGAGGAGGATAACGACCTCTACATAACAAGTATACTCCTGAAAGCACTGTTTATTCACAATGGTTTGTGCGGAAGTAAGCCTTGTCGGTTTCGGTGAGGTATTGCTCGATCACCTCGGTGTAGTATGCTTCTGCGGCGGTATCCCAATCGTTGTAGGCGGCGTCACCGCGCTTGTCCGTAAAACCGTAATTTTCGATGAGGTGGCGAGAGAAAAAATCGGTAACCTTGATGCAGCCGTGTAGATTAGTGTGCAGCGGATCAATGTAATCGGTAGTGAAATCCAGCCCGATATCATCAAAATGGTCACGCATGTTGAATACTTTATAACCTCGTTCTTCGACAAGGTCGATCAGAGTATTCTGCATTCCAAGCTGTTCCTTGTCGAATATAGCCTGCGGCGTGATCGTGAACATAAGACGGTGACCTTCCTGCTGACAATAATCAATCAGGTCATTGACGCTCTGCTCGAACTGCCACGGCAGCTCACTGCGGTATTCGCTGTCATAATAACCACCGGTGGAATCTTCTGAAAGCGTAAGAAACTTCTTGTAACTGTTGCCGCTCATGTAAGCGTCTGCCGTGCGGTTGAAATCATAGCCACGCACCTGATACCAGCGGTCATGAAGACGTATAATCGGAAAATAGTATTCCATGCGCTCGGACAGAGTGTAACCTTCCTGATCGCAGATATAGTCTATCATCCTGTACTTGGTGGACGAAGCAGGCATGTTGTCGAACAGCGTATGAAACCATGCATAGGTGTTTTCGATGTGAGTAGATGAAATATTTACTATAAACAAAGCGTCAGGCTGAGTTTTGGCTGCTTCCTCAACAATAAACCGGGCGGCCTGAATGGTCTGTGAACGGGTGGAATACGGATAAACGGTAATACCGTATTCCTGCCATGCAAAGGGAGCCATCCAAAAGGCATATGTTGCGCTGGAGCCGATAAATATGGCGTCCAGTGTGTTTTGCGGTCTGTCATAGAAGCCTGCTATGCGCTGTGAGTCTCGATGATCCTTGTCTCCGGCAAGCAAGGCCTGCAGAGAGAAGAACAACACAACAAAGATCATCAGCGCGGCAATGACCTTAAATACTGTTTTTTTCATGATGCTGTTTGAGAGCTCTCCTTAGTAGTTTTCCGTTGAAGCTTCGAGGAACACTTTCAATCTGCTCAATAATGTTAGGGATTTTGTATGGTTCAAGCTGATTGACAAGGACTTCACGAATAGCCGAAGAATCAAAAAACTCTCCGGGTTTGAGCTGAACATACAGCAACGGTACATGGCCCTTGAGCGCATCTGCAACGCCGATGCAGCCGCAGTCAGCAACCGAAGGGTGTTTTCGGGCGGCA
>JAZUOR010000330.1:0-2488 GCA_045604745.1 Acutalibacteraceae bacterium
CCCCGTGGTCTGCACCGGTAGAGAGGGCGTTATCAAGTCCGGCGATGCGGTGGTTTTCTTCAACTTCCGTCCCGACCGCGCCCGCGAGATCACCCGCACCTTTGTCGATCCCGAGTTCAACGGCTTTGAGCGCAAAAACGGCTTCTTCCCCCTCACCTATATCTGCATGACTCAGTACGATGCCACCATGCCCAATGTTGACATCGCCTTCCGTCCCCAGTCTCTGAACAATACCCTCGGTCAGTATCTGTCCGACAAGGGTCTTGCCCAGCTCCGCATCGCCGAGACCGAGAAGTACGCTCATGTAACCTTCTTCTTCAACGGCGGCATCGAGGCTCAGTATGAGGGTGAGGACCGCGAGCTCATCGCATCTCCCAAGGTAGCCACCTACGACCTCCAGCCCTCCATGAGCGCTCCTGAGGTCTGCCGGAAGGTTTGCGCCTGCATCGAGTCTGGTAAGTATGACGTCATCATCCTCAACTACGCCAACTGCGACATGGTCGGTCACACCGGCGTGTTTGCCGCCGCTGTTGAGGCTGTGGAGACCGTTGACACCTGCGTGGGCAAGGTTGCCGATTCCGTTGCCAAGATCGGCGGCATGCTCATCGTCACCGCCGACCACGGCAACGCCGACTGCATGGTCGCCGAGGACGGCACTCCCTTTACCGCTCACACCACCAATCCCGTTCCCTTCTGCGTTGTGGGCTATCCCTGCAAGCTGCGCGAGGGCGGTCGCCTTGCCGACATCGCTCCCACCATGCTGCAGATGCTCGGCCTGCCCCAGCCTGAGGAAATGACCGGCGTTTCCATCATCGCCGAGTGATTTCTGTCCTGATATAAATTTACCGGCACAGCTGCATTTCTTCGCGCAGCTGTGCCGGTGTTTTTTTGTGCTGAAAGTCAGCTGATGTGCTTTTCGTAAAAGACGATGTCCATGCCTTCCTTTATGTGCTCGGTTCTGCCGGTTTTTCTGTAGCCCAGCTTTTCGTAGAGGTGACACAGCCCCGGTTCTTGCGCGATGGTGTCCAGCTCCCACGCACTGGCATCGGGATACTGCTTTTCCATGAGCGCCAGAGCAGTTTGAGCTATGTGTCTGCCCTGATGCCGGGGAATGACGAATATGGGCGAGAGCCTGCACCGTTCACCGAAATCACATACCCGCAGAGCTCCTGCCCGTTCACCATCGGCAAGGATGAACCAGTAGGTGGTAAAGGGCTGCTCAAAGCGCTGAGCGATGCGCTCCGGCGGTTCGGCGGCGGGGTTTATGTCAAAGTCCTGATATTTCTCCAGCAGCGGATGAAAGGCGGTGACCTGCATGGCGTGCAGCTGTGCACAGTCGGCGGGCAGAGCCTTTTCAAGCGTGATATTCATGACGTACCTCCGTGAGCTTTTTGAAATTATACCTTAGATGCGCCGTATAATCAATTATATCTGTGGTATATCCGATTCGGATATTGTACTCCTGCAGTGCGCATCGTTTGTACCGGCGGCGTTTTGTATTGACATCGCGCTGCCGGTGTGGTAATATGTAGTCAAGCAAGGTTACATAATTCTTGAAAACGAAAGGGGAACGCGGCATGAAATGCGCACATTGCGGAAAAAAGCTCGACAGCACCACGCTGTTCTGCCCCGGATGCGGCACGCGCACCGGCGGCATCCAGCCCGTCGGCGCACAGAAAGAACCGGGGATGAAGTGGTATAAATTCCTCATTTATTTTGCCCTGTTCTTCGCGGCACTGATCAGCCTGATAAGCGGCTTTGCTCAGGTGCGCGCAGGCGGTATGGTCAGTATTTTCGGCTATCTCAATCTGGCAGTGGCGGTGCTTGCCTTTGCCGCACGCCGCAATCTGGCAAAGCGCAGAAGGAACGGCCCGGTCACCTTCCTTGCCTATTTCGGCGCAGCCGCCGCAGTCAACGTGCTGGCGCAGATGGTGACCCGTCTGGAGGCGGACAAAACGCCCCTAAGTCTTTCTCTTCTGCTGCTCATCGGACTGAACGTGCTGTTCTTCCGTCTGCACAGCGTCTATTTCAGAAAGCGCGAATTCATGTTTGTCAACTGACAGAGAAACAATGCGCCGCTGCGGATGAGGTGTCCTTATGACCAATGAGGTGATTATGTGTACAGAAGAATCAGAGACATGCGGGAGGACAGCGACCTTACCCAGAGACAGCTGGCGGAGCATCTTCAGATACACCAGACCACCTATTCCGATTATGAGCTGGGCAATCTCAATGTGCCGGTAGAGGTTATGATAAAGCTGGCGAGGTTCTATAACACAAGCATAGATTACCTTGTGGGGCTGACCGACGACCCTACACCCTACAGGCAGCAGAAATAAAACCGACCACTGCGGAAAAGCTATCCGGCAGTGGTCGGTTCAGCTTGTAGAAAAAGTCTGATTTTCCTTATTAATCGAAACATTTTCGGGCCTGCTGGTTACTATCGTCCTCACGGACGATACAGGGAACCCCCGCCGAGGGTTCCCTA
>JAZUOR010000331.1:0-4968 GCA_045604745.1 Acutalibacteraceae bacterium
GTTCGGAGCCTATCCCTCCATGCGCGGCGACAACCTACCCAACATCTACTGCTCGGTGCTGGCTGTGCTGCTGCTGGCTCTGTTCCTCACCTGCGATAAATTCTCCCTGCGCCGCCGCATTGCGTGGGGCGGACTTGTGGGCGTGCTGGCAATATCCATGTCGGTCAACTGGCTAAACTTTGCCTGGCACGGCTTCCATTTCCCCAACGACCTGCCCTATCGCTTCTCCTTCCTGATGAGCTTTGCCATGCTGTGCGTGGGCATGCAGGTGCTTTCCAATCTTTCCAGTCTTGACCCCAGACGTGTACTTGCCTGCTTCGGTGCAGTGCTGGCTCTGCTTATGTATGAGCAGACCTCCGGAGACGGTAAGGCCGACTTTGTCATGATCTACGTCAGCCTGTTCTTCTTTGCGGTTTATGCCGTTGTCATAGGACTGCACGCATCCGGTCATATGCGCCGCTCGCTGTGCTGCGCCGTTCTGGCACTGTTCGTCTTTGCCGAAGTGACAGCCAACGCATCTGTGGTCATCCAGACCCTTGATTCCAACGAATATTACACCGAGCGCAACAATTTTGTTACCGATTACGCCGTGAAGTCGGAAGCGGTGGATGTCATTGAAGGCTATCTTGAGGATGACGACAACATGTACCGCATGGAGTTCCTTCCCCGCAAGACCTGCAACGATCCTTCCCTGTTCGGTTACAGCGGCATCACCGTCTTTGCCTCCAGCAATCCCAAGGCGACCACTACTCTCATGGGCAAAATGGGATATGCCATCAACGGTGTCAACAGCTATCTTTACAAGAACTACACTCCGGTCAGCGATTCGCTGATGGGTGTCAAGTATGTCGTGCTCCAGACACCCGGTGTCAGCTATGATGATCTTGTCTACACTGACCAGTCGGTTGTGGGCGACGGCGAGTCGGCATATATTTACCAGAATCTCACCGCCCTGAGCAAGGCCTACCTTGTGCGCAACAACATTGTCAACTGGGCGTGGCAGTCGGATAACCCCTATCATGTCCAGAACAGCTTCGTCACCAACGCCACCGGCATAGACGGCGATGTGTGGAACATCATGGATTATGCCGCGTCCACCGACGGTACCGTCAGCAGCGAAGGCTGTGCGGTCACCGGCTACAACTGCGACGTGAACATCAACGACACCTTCTTCTCCATGTCCGGCATCGGCAGCAGCGATCACTATGAATTCACCGTGACCCGCACCGTGCCGGAGGACGGCATGTTCTCGGTTTACGTTGACTGCCGCGCAGCTGAATCCATAAGCATCAGCTGCAACAACGGCACCTACTCCTCCGCTCCCAACGAGCCCAACACCATTGACCTCGGCCCGCTTCCTGCCGGAACCAGCGTGGACGTGACCATCCGCACCGACCTCAGCTCGGTCGTGGGCAACGTTTTCCTTGCGTCGGTCAATGAGGATGTGTTCCATAAGGCAATAGAAGAACTGTCCGAAGGCCAGCTTTATGACGTGGACTATAAGGAAGGACGCATCTCCGGCAAGGTCAGCTGTGAGAGTCCCAACGGACAGATGATGTTCACCTCCATTTCCTACGACAGCGGCTGGAGAGTGCGCGTTGACGGCGAAAAGGTAGATACATTTGCTCTTGGCAACGGTCTGCTGTGCTTTGCCGTTCCTCAGGGTGAGCATCACATACAGATGACCTTCCTGCCCACCGGACTTATCGCAGGCATAGTTGTTTCGCTTGTAAGCATTCTTGCTCTTCTGATGCTGACTATTCCCGCCTGGCGAGCATGGGCCGAACAGCTGCTGAGCAAGGCAGGCGGCGAAAAGAAGCAGCCGCGTTATGCCGAATCTCCCATAGAGGCTGCGTTCAGACAGAGCGCACAGCCGTCAGAACAGGTTGATGAGCCCGAAAGTCAGAGAGATTTCTCTGCCGAAGGGTTTGAAACGGTGGATCTGCGAGAGGTCTTTGACGAGGAGGACTTTGAGGGCTACGAGGAATATTATGACGACTCTGAGCTGCTTGCGGCGCAGAGCCCCGAAGTGCCGGAAGATCTGATGCCGTCGTCGGGAAACCTGTACTTCCGCCGTGAAAAAGGGCGGGGCAAATAAAGCGCTTCTGCCTGAGGAGCGGAAGGCATCCCATCAGGTTGATTTCATTCTGAGAAAATGCTATCATAAATAAAACTACCGGACTGTCGGGAGTACGGTCTGACAGTCCGGTCGGCTGAAACGGATGGGACATAACAAAAGAAAAGGAGCACCATCATGAAAAAAATAACCAAGGCGGTTATTCCTGCTGCCGGATTCGGCACAAGAGTTCTGCCGGCGTCAAAGGCTGTTCCCAAGGAAATGCTGTCCATAGTGGATAAGCCCGCCATACAGTACATAGTAGAGGAGGCCGCTGCCAGCGGCATTACCGATATACTCATCATCACCAATCGCGGCAAGGGAGTTATCGAGGATCACTTTGACCGTGCACCGGAGCTGGAAGAAAAGCTGCAGACACCGGGGCGGGAGAGCCTTTATGACAGCGTAATAAAGCCGTCTGCCCTTGCCAATATTTTCTTTCTGCGGCAGAAGGAGGCGCGCGGTCTTGGTCACGCCATCAGCTGCGCCCGTTCCTTTATCGGTGACGAGCCCTTTGCGGTTCTGTACGGTGATGATGTCATTATCAGCGAAAATCCGGTAGTAGGTCAGCTCTGCCGTGCTTACGAAAAGTACGGTAAGGCAGTCGTTGGCGTAAAGGAAATGTCTGATGCCGACGTTATGCGAGGCAGCTCTCTGAAGGTGGAGCACATGGAAGACAACTACTACAACTGTACCGACATGAGAGAAAAGCCCAAGGACAAATCGCTGTTTTATTCCAACTTTATGGTTCTGGGCCGCTGCGTGCTGCCGCCGGAGATATTTGACATTCTCGACCACACCGAACCGGGAGCCAACAACGAGATTCAGCTTACCGACGCCATGGCAGAGCTTGCACGCACAAAGGGCGTGACTGCTGTGGACTTCATCGGCAAGAGATATGATTTGGGCAATCGTCTGGGTATGCTGCAGGCAGCGGTGGAGGTTGGACTCAACCACCCGGAGATCGGTGAGGACTTCCGGGAATATCTCAGAGGAATTACCGCCGGGCTGTGAGTGCGGTGAATAATTGATGATCCATGTGGCGCGGTATCCGAAAGGCTGCCGCGCTGCTTTTGCTCAGCCGAACCCTTGGATGCCATGCTTTGCCGCAAATAATCAGCAAAGCCTTCCGGCTGCGATTTGCCTGAGGACGAAGGATAAAGCAATCAAGACAAAAGCACCGCCGCGCAGATGCGAACAGTACGCTTCTGCGCGGCGGCATCGTTTTGTTTAGGGGCAAAGCGTTACATCCCGCCGCCCTCGGAAATCTCCTCGCGGCTGCGGAAAAGCAGCGAGATGCACCACAGGCCTGCCAGTCCGACTACGGTAAAAATGATGCGGCTGACCACACTGCCCTGGCCGTTGAACAGCCAGCCCACAAGGTCAAAGCCGAAAATGCCGATCAGACCCCAGTTCAGGGAGCCGATTATCGACAGCACAAGTGCAAGTCTATCCATCATAGTGTCAACTCCTTTGCGTTGGAGGCGTGCCGCTCCGGGCGCGCCGTTATTCGCGCGAGTAATATCATTCCCGGTACAGGATTACGTTCGGGAACAGTATAAAGCTTCGCAAGGATAGTCTGTGTAATATGGTTCGGAAAGATTCATGCCAATTTGACGCAATTCGTACGTTGAGCACTGCGCGTTCCGGTTGGCGGCACAAAAACATTGACAAACGAACGTCTTTGATATATCATACACTTTGTATATATTGGAGTTTTTTCTGTTCAAGAGTATCTTCCGGACTCTCCGGAAGGAACTGACTCTGGGTATACAATCCAAAATATATGAAAGGGGAAACAGTTAAAAATGTCTTCCGAAGCAGACGGCGTTCCACGAAACTATCAGATCTGTCCCGACATGACAGCAGCGGGAGGTGAGTATTGGCTATGAAACCGATGGATGCGATAATTTCCATTGCAGTGCTCATTCTGCTGACGTTGCTGAACGCCTTCTTTTCGATGAGCGAACTGGCCATAATCACCCTCAATGACGCAAAAATACGCAAAATGGCCGAAAGCAAACACAAGGGTGCGGCCAAGGTCGTCGAACTGGTCAGCGATTCGAGCGGATTTCTCGCCACCATTCAGGTTGGCGTGACCTTTGCCGGATTCCTGTCCTCGGCAAGTGCGGCCTCAAGCTTTGCCGGTCCTCTGGGCGGGCTGCTTGCGCGCACAGGCATGCCTGCGTCACTGGCAGGAACCATTTCCACCATTCTGGTCACTCTGCTCCTGTCTTTCTTCAGCCTTGTGTTTGGTGAGCTGGTGCCTAAAAAAATCGCCATGCAGCGTGCCGAACAGATAGCCTTCCGTGTAGTCGGAATACTGCTTGTTGTGGGCAAGCTGTTCAAGCCCTTTGTGTGGCTGCTCAGCGTGTGCACCAACGGCGTGACCCGACTGCTGGGCTTTGATCCTAACGCCGAGGAGGGAACCGTTACCGAGGAGGAAATCCTCATGATGGTTGACGCGGGCGAGGAAAAGGGTGTTATTGAAGAGAGCCAAAAGGAAATGATAAACAATATCTTCGAGTTTGATGATATTGTTGCAGCCGACGTTATGACCCACCGCACCGATTTGGTCGCGGTTGAGATAAGCGATAACTTCACCGACGTTTTGGAAAAAACCCTCGAGGCGGGCTACTCTCGTATTCCGGTTTATGAAGAGGACCTTGACGACATCAAGGGTATTATATACGTAAAGGACCTTTTGCCCTACGTTGGCAAGAAGATTCCCTCCTCCGTGAAGATAGCCGACCTTATGCGCGAGGCTGTATTCGTTCCCGAATCCAAGCGCTGCGGCGACCTCTTTAACGAGATGACCGAGAAACGCCTGCAGATGGTATTCGTTAGTGATG
>JAZUOR010000332.1:0-3501 GCA_045604745.1 Acutalibacteraceae bacterium
TGGATAGAATTGATATTGTAAACGATATTTTTATAAGGAGATAGCGATGCAGAATATAGAAAAGCTTGTACGTGAACGGCGAAGCGTGCGTACCTATGATGAGCGTAAACTGTCCGCAGATCATATGGAACAGCTGCCTTCTTTTATGGCAGATATCGATAACCCCTGGCAGATCCCCGTGACGTTCGTGCTGATGGACGCAAAGGAACACAGGCTGACCTGTCCCGTGGTAGTCGGTACTGATCTTTATGTGGGTGGTAAAATCAGCAAATCTCCTTATGCCGAGGAGGCATTTGGTTACTCCTTTGAGAAACTGGTGCTGTTTGCTCAGTCACTGGGCATTGGTACGGTGTGGCTTGGCGGAACAATGGATCGTGGCGCTTTCGAGCGTGCTATGGCTCTTGGAGCAGATGAGATGATGCCATGTGCAAGCGCTCTTGGATATCCGGCACAGAAGATGTCCGTGCGTGAAAGCGTCATGCGAAAGGCTATCAAAGCGGACAGCCGAATGCCCTTTGAGGAACTGTTCTTTGACGGTTCATTCGCTACTCCGCTGACTCAGGAAAAAGCCGGAAAACTGGCGTTTCCGCTGGAGATGGTGCGTCTTGCTCCGTCGGCGGTCAACCGGCAGCCGTGGCGCGTTGTTATTGCCGGTAATGCTGCACATTTCTATCTCAGGCGCGGAAAATTCAGCACAGGTTCATTTGACATGCAGAAGATCGATCTGGGTATTGCCCTCTGCCATTTTGCCCTTGCGGCTGAAGAACGCGGAATCGATGTATCTTTTACTGTCAGCGACCCGAAGATTGCCGCCGGGGATAATCTTGAGTACATCGCATCGTATCAGTTGGTATAGAAACTAAATAATCACCTGCCGGCTTGGGAATCATAGTCCCATATTGGCAGGTGATTTTATTATGTTCAACGGATTCTGGGGCTGGTACTTCAAATGCCAGTCGGATAAGCAGACCCTTGCCGTGATACCGGCGATACACAAGGACAAAAACGAAAAATCAAGCTCGATACAGCTCATAACCGAATCCGGTTCATGGAACGCGGTATTCCCGTTTTCTGCGCATTCAAAAAAACGATCTTTCATCGAGATAGACGGCAATAAGTTCGGCGGACAAGGAATCGACCTGAATATCAATACTCCTGAGCTTACTGCCAAAGGAACAGTTATCTTTGACCGGCTCACTCCCATAAGCTACGACATCATGGGGCCGTTCTGCCTTGTGCCGTTTATGGAGTGCAGGCACAGTGTGGTCAGCATGAAACACCGCGTTACGGGAGAAATCGTCATCAACGGCACACCATATATTTTTGACAACGCCGCCGGTTACTGGGAAGGCGACCGCGGACGCTCCTTCCCAAAGGAGTACGCGTGGACGCAGTGTATGATTCCAAATGGCAGCCTGATGCTTTCGGTTGCTGATATCCCCGTTGGCCGCCGCAGATTTACCGGCGTTATAGGCGTTATTCTGATTGATGGAAAGGAATACCGGCTGGCCACCTATCTTGGAGCGAGAGCCGTCCGTATAAACGGCGGCGAAATCGTGATAAAACAAGGCAGCATGCTGTTACGGGCCAAATTGCCGGAAGGACAGGCGCACCCATTGAGGGCACCAGTTTTCGGCACGATGGCGCGAACAATCCGTGAAAACGCCTCCTGCCGCGCTTATTACGAATTCCGTAATAACGGACATATGATTCTGGCTCACGAAGCTCCGAACGCTTCTTTTGAATACGAATATCCGACCTGATGGATGACAGTACTATTTTAACGAATGCTGATACGCCTTTTACCTGCCGTCACAACGCTAAATGCAGATTGATAATTCATGTTGCTTCAATCCCGCCGTTCCCCGAACGCTGATTTGTTCAAATAAAATTTATAATTCACTACTCAATTCCACTTAAAACACTGCCGCAAATAGTGTATAATTAATTAGTTAAATACACTTTATATTGAGGTGATAACTTGACAAGGTGGAAACAAAAGCTCGGTTTGAAGTTCAAGGAGGCTTTTGTTGCGGTGATGCCAGTGGTGGCAATTCTGCTTATTCTGAGCTTCACGATAGCTCCGATGCCCACCGGCGTCATGATGAGCTTTCTGACAGGTGCCGCACTGGTCATGGTGGGTATGATGTTCTTTACCCTGGGAGCGGAAATAGCCATGACGCCAATGGGCGAAAAGGTAGGAGCCAAAATGACGCAAAGCCGCAATGTACTTTTAATCATTGTTCTTGCGTTTTTATTGGGCATGATAATCACGATCTCAGAGCCCGATCTTCAGGTTCTTGCAGAGCTCGTGCCATCCATACCCAATCAGGTCATCATTCTCGCTGTTGCGATTGGTGTCGGCCTCTTTCTGGTGGTGGCCATACTGCGTATGCTGCTGGGAATTCCCCTTGCGCCATTACTGGTTGTGCTATACATTGCAGCCTTTATGCTCACATTCTTTGTACCTAACGAATTTCGCGCCATTGCCTTCGATTCGGGGGGCGTTACCACCGGTCCAATGACCGTGCCCTTTATCATGGCACTGGGTATAGGCGTGTGCGCCATCCGTGACGACAAGCACGCAGCCAACGACAGCTTCGGTCTGGTCGCGCTTTGCTCCATCGGGCCTATCCTTGCGGTTCTGGTGCTTGGAATGCTCTACCGTCCCGACGGAGGACAGAGCGAAGGCATAGTTGCCCACAATGTGGAAACCTCACTTGAGCTGAGCAGAATGTTCGCCGGTGAGTTCCCCGAATATATGCTTGAGATAGCCATATCACTCCTGCCGATAATTGTTTTCTTCGGACTTTTCCAGATTTTTTCTCTCAAGCTTCACGGACGCGTACTGAAAAAGATCATCATTGGCCTTGCGTACACCTACATAGGACTGACACTTTTTATGACCGGTGCAAATGTGGGCTTTATTCCCGCAGGCAGCTATCTGGGCAGTGTGCTGGGCGAATCGTACAAGTATATACTTGTACCGATAGGTGCGCTGATCGGCTTTTTCATCGTCAAGGCAGAGCCTGCGGTGTATGTTCTCAACCAGCAGGTTGAGGAGCTGACCGACGGCGGCATTTCGGCAAAGGCCATGGGCATCAGTCTGTCGGTAGGTGTCTCGCTTTCAGTTGCTCTTGCTATGACAAGGGTTATCACCGGCATTCCCATCATCTACTTCCTGCTTGTGGGCTATGCCATTGCACTGGGACTTTCCTTTGTTACACCAAAGATATTCACAGCCATTGCCTTTGACTCAGGCGGCGTGGCATCGGGTCCCATGACGGCCACCTTCCTTCTGCCGCTTGCTCAGGGAGCCTGCGCCGCTCTGGGCGGTAACATGACCAGTGACGCATTCGGCGTGGTGGCTATGGTTGCAATGACCCCGCTTATCACCATTCAGGTTCTGGGACTGGTTCACCGCATCAAGCAGAGGAAGGGACACCCCGCAGACCTTGCTCTTGCCCAGTTTGAGGGCAATGACATTATTGAACTGTAAAG
>JAZUOR010000333.1:0-2843 GCA_045604745.1 Acutalibacteraceae bacterium
CCTAAGCCCGCTTGGCATCCGACTTGTTCGGACGGAGTGGTAGGCTCAGTCGATTCGGTCGGTGACGTTGCCGACGTGGTGGATGTGGTGCTTGTGGTGGAAGTGGTCACTCTGGCTTTGGTTCTGGTCGTTGTGACCGACGTTGTCACCGACGAGGCAGTGGTCACCGAAGTGGTTTCCACGGGAGCGGAGGTGGTGACAGCGGCGTCGTCAGCTGCCGATTCATTTTCCGTCAGCGGCTCAGTCACGGCAAAGCTGTATGTGCCGTCGGTGAGAAGATAGCTGTCCCGGAGCTCCCTTTCGTAGGATTTCTCGTCAAAGTACTTCAGATTGTCGGCTCTGGCGTTCTTCATCAGATCCTCGGCAGCTTCGGATATCTTGGCAAAGCTGCGCAGCTCGATAAGCTCAAATTCCGGCTCGCCTTCGGGGCCGAAGTAACCGGTAACACCGGAGGGAACAATGTAGACAAGACCGTCGTGGTAGTTGTACACAATGGCGTGACCGGTCAGCAGGCTGACCGAGGTCATGCCGTCCTCACAGTGCACAAGGGCATCGGTGCCGCGGATGGCCATGGTCATGTCGCCGGTGCACACCTCGTAGATGTCACCTTCACTCAGGCTGACATCCACCGAGTTGGATATACTTCCCTTGCGCACGACGATGATGAAGTCGCTGTCCTCACCGGTGCTGGAGGAGGTGTTGAACAGGATCTCACTGGACGGGCTGACAGTAATCAGCGTTTCAAGATCGTTGACCGCCAGCTCAACGGTGGAGTCCCGGTCGGTGATGATGGAGTCGCCTGCATCAAGCTGACTGCCCACCGTCAGTGCCCCGGCTGTGCCGTCGGCGCGAACGGTGCGCGCAGTGCCCTCCAGCCCGGCAACGGTTATCTTCAGTTCCTCAACTGCCGGTTTGGAGGCGGATTCCTCCTGTTGACCGCAGCCCGCCGTGAACAGCAGCAGAACCGCGGCAAGCAGCACAGCAATTACTCGTTTCATATTGATCCCGATCCTTTCGTTGGCTATATCACATACCCTTTTCAGTATGCTTATATCCATAATTATATCTCGTTTGCAAGATAATTCGTGATAAAAACAAATGCGCTGATGCCGTCTGAGTGCAGCTTGACGACATTGTGTCCTGCCGCCTGCCACAGCAGACAGCCGCTTTCGCTCTGCGGACGGCCGTACAGCCGCGTGAGCTGAGCCTCGGCTTTTACGGACGTGCCGCCCGGAACGGCTGCAATGCCTGCGCTCAGGCAGCCCTTGTAAAAATAACACACCGCGCTGTGGATGATGTCGCCCTCAGCTCCCGCTGCGGCGGACACAACGCTGCCGGTTTCCTCGTCGTAATGAAGAATGTACGGCCGGCTGCGCAGAACACACGGCGAACCGAAGCGCTCGCCCCATTCCAGCCCGGCAAAGCGGCGGGTGCAGTCAAAGACAAAGCGCGCCTCCATGGGCGACAGGGCAGCGTACCCTTTGCACAGGGCATCCCTTGTCAGCTGCCACAGCCGGCGGGCAAAGGCCAGCTGCTTTGTGTGCGCATCTCCGCTTTCCAGGCACTGCTCCTGCGTGCGTTCCGGCTCGTAGCCCTCCGGAGCGGTGTTGGCTATAAAGGTTCTGGCAATGCGCTCGTCAAACTCGGTGCCGATGCCTTTGTAGATCACGTCCAGAGCCCTGCGGGTGTCCCACGCGGATTTGTACTGGCGCTGGCTGGTCAGGGCGTCGTAAACATCAGCCACCTTTATAATGCGTGCGTACTCTCCGCCTGCCGAGCCGTCGGGATAACCCCGACCGTCCAGCCGCTCATGGTGGTGCAGCACGCCGTCCACGATATCCTCCGAAAGGCCTATGGTGCGCACGATGTCCGCGCCCAATGCGGGGTGAGAACGCATCCGGTCAAAGTCGTCGGCGGTGAACAGGCCGGGCTTGTTGAGCACCGTATCTGCCACACCGATCTTGCCGATGTCATGGAGCAGGGCGGCAAATTCCACGTCGGCTGCCTTGCTGCGGCTGTAGCCCAGCCATTCGGCAATGCGGCGGGAATAGTCGGAAACGCGCCGCGAGTGACCGGCGGTCACAGGATCCTTGGCGTCGATCATCTGTATGATCATCTCCACCATGGACAGGGCATTCTTCTGCTTTTCGATGCTCTGGCTCTGTGCCTTGTGATAAACATAAACAGCCAGCACAAGGGCGGTCACGCTCTGCACCCAGTGGGAGGGCGTGCGCCGGTCGGTGCCGAGCACAGTGTACCTCGCCTCCTCGTCGCCGAAGGAGGGCAGCGGAATTATAATGAGTGCGCGGTGTGCGCTGTTTCCGGAAGCCAGGCGGCCTCTGAGTACCACAGTGCCGCTGGGAAGGCCGTCCCGCAGGCTGTCCGAAAGATATTCCGGACGCCCGGTGCGGGCAGAGATAAGGCTGACGCCCAGACGGCGGAACACATCGCTCTCCAGACCGCCCATGTATTCCTCAAAATCCACCGGACGCTCGATGTCGTCCAGCTCATAGGCCAGCCGGTAGAGCGTTGCAATGGGCAGCGAGCTGACGGTGCGCTCGCGTGAGGCACGCGCAAGACGTATAAAAATCGAAACAAGATAGGCCGCCGCGCAGCAGATGACCGGTTCGGCAGTGGGCAGACAAATTGCGCCCGAAGCAAACATCAGCCGCACAAAGCCAAACCACCCGAAGCCAAGAGCCAGCGGAACCAGCCAGTTGAATTTCACCGGAAGTCTGAGCACCAGCAGGGCGGTGAGCGCAACCATCAGGGCGCATATCAGACCCTCTGCGGCAGCCGGAGTGCTGACCGGACTGAAGCCGCGGCGCACGGTGCAGTAGCAG
>JAZUOR010000334.1:0-2843 GCA_045604745.1 Acutalibacteraceae bacterium
AATGAGCGAGCCTGACCCGCGTCTTGCGGCATTAAGAAAACTGCTGGAAGAAGAATAATGGACAGCCCATAGCGATTGTAAAAGGAGGTATAGACGATGGCGGTACCCAAGAGAAAGACTTCCAAGGCCAGAAGAGACAAGAGACGCTCCAGCGTTTGGAAGCTGGCTGAGCCCACTCTGGTCAAGTGCGATCATTGCGGTCAGCTCAAGAGACAGCACCGTGTATGCGGCAGCTGCGGTTTCTACGGCGACAGAGAAGTCGTAAAGATGGACTGATTTCGCCCGTAAGTCACTAATTTTGCATAAGCAACGGCTACGACTGGACGGCGATGATCGCCGCGACCGCGTAGCCGTTTCTTTTTCAATTTAATGAATAATGAATAGTGAATACTGGCTCAGACTGCTGAGCAGGGCCGAACTGATTGACATTCCCTCCGCTGAATCAATGCCGACCGATTGTCTTGAACCAAAAAGCTTCTTGTATCTACCCTCAACACATCCAAAACCACTGCGCTGCAATAAAATAAAATGGCCGAGCAGCGCGAGGCTTTACCATAATTATTCATTATTCACTATTCATTATTAATTATCAATTATTATATAAAGGAGGTCACAGCGTGTCAGTTCTGATAAAATCCGTGGAAGCCGGTTCCGCAGCCGCTCACGCAGGAATACGCGCCGGACAGACTTTGCTGACCATAAACGGGCATGATATACACGATGTGCTGGACTTCCGCTTCTACGAAACCGAGCGCGTGGTACAGGTGACGGTCGCCGACATGGACGGGACACGCCACGAGCACACCATCAAAAAGGGCGAATACGCCGCACTTGGGCTGGATTTTGAAACCTATCTGATGGACAGGCAGCGCTCCTGCCGCAACAAGTGCGTGTTCTGCTTTGTGGATCAGACTCCAAAGGGCATGCGCGAAACCCTCTATTTCAAGGACGACGACGAGCGTCTTTCATTCCTTTTCGGCAACTACATCACTCTGACCAATCTTTCCGACCGTGAGCTGGAGCGCATCGTGCAGATGAAGATAACGCCCATCAACGTGTCGGTGCATACGACCGATCCCGATCTGCGGGTGCGTATGATGAAAAACCCGGAATCGGCACGCATCATGGAGCGCCTGCGTTATCTCGCAGAGGGCGGCATACAGCTCAACTGCCAGCTGGTGCTCTGTCCCGGCTGGA
Source organism: Acutalibacteraceae bacterium (assembly GCA_045604745.1). GTDB lineage: Bacteria > Bacillota > Clostridia > Oscillospirales > Acutalibacteraceae > SIG598. The sequence continues at coordinate 1,198 of JAZUOR010000334.1, forward strand.
ACGACGGCGAGGCGCTGGAGCGTTCCCTGCGGGATCTTTTCTCCCTGACGCCACAGGTGCAGTCCATCGCCCTTGTGCCAGTGGGTCTGACCTCCCACCGCGACGGTCTTGAGCCTTTGCGGCTGTTCACTCCTGAGGAGTGCCGTGAGGTCATCCGGACCGCCGACCGCTGGGCAGCCGTAGGCCGCGTCCATGGCTGGGGAAACGTTGTGTGGCCGGCTGATGAATTCTACATCACCGCCGGTCTTCCCTTCCCCGACCCGGACAGCTATGGCGACTATCCCCAGCTGGACAACGGCGTGGGTATGGTTCCTCTGCTGCGGGATGAATTCCTCGCCGCTCTTGAGGACGCTGAAGGTGCCGGAACTCCGTGTGCCGCCACCCTTGTCACCGGAACCTCCATGGCTCCCTATCTTGCCGATATGCTGGCAAAGGCCAAAGAGAAATATCCCGACGGCGACTGGGAAGTGGTTCCCATAACCAACGACTTTTTCGGACACTCCATCACCGTTGCCGGTCTTGTCACCGGCGGCGACATCATAAAACAGCTCAGGGGCCGGGATATCAAGGGCGGCCGCCTGCTCATCCCTCAGGTCATGCTTCGCCACGGCGGCGACATGTTCCTTGATGATGTGACGCCGGAACAGGTCGAAAGAGAGCTGGGCGTCACCATCACCATCGTGCCCACCGACGGCTGGGAGCTGCTTGGTATGATGATTAATGAATAATGAATAGTGAATAATGAAGAATGAATAATTGCGGTAAATCCGCTTCGCGGACAATTTAATTTATAGTCGCAATGGTCGGCTTCACCACATTCCGACTCCCTTCTTCTCTTCTTCGTGCTATGATCATTATTGATTGTTCAATTCCCTGCGCCATTCTTCCCCATCCGATACATATATTAAATGCTCATGCCGCAAGGCGGCATGGTTAACCACAATTATTCATTATTCACTCTTCATTATTCATTCTTAACTATTTAAACAAAAACCAACAGGAGAATCGCCATGTCAAAGCCCATAATCGCGGTGGTCGGACGTCCCAACGTCGGCAAATCCACCCTTTTCAACAAGCTGATCGGTCAGCGGCTGGCAATCGTGGAGGACACTCCCGGCGTCACCCGTGACCGTATATACGGCGACGGTGAATGGCTCAACCGCCCCTTTACCCTTATCGACACCGGCGGCATCGAGCCCTTTACCGACGACAAGATACTTTCCCACATGCGCAAGCAGGCTGAGCTGGCTATCGACTCGGCCGATGTCATCGTGCTGGTCACCGACATCCGCACCGGAGTGGTAGCAACCGACATGGAGGTTGCCAACATGCTCAAAAAGAGCGGCCGCCCCATCGTGCTGTGCGTAAACAAATGCGACACCATCGGCGCACCGCCGCCGGAGTTCTATGAATTCTACAATCTCGGTCTGGGCGACCCTGTGGGCGTTTCCGCTGCCCACGGTCACGGTACCGGCGATCTGCTGGATGCCGTGTTCGAGTACATTCCCAGGCAGGAAGAGGAGGAAGAGGATTCCGACCGCATCAAGGTTGCCATCGTCGGCAAACCCAACGCGGGCAAATCTTCCCTGCTTAACCGCATCGTGGGCGAGGAACGCATGATCGTTTCCGACATCGCCGGAACCACC
>JAZUOR010000335.1:0-6567 GCA_045604745.1 Acutalibacteraceae bacterium
TGTTGTCTTCCTAAGACCGCTTGGCCTCCGACTTGTTGACGGTGTTGGTGGTGTTGGAATCGGGCTCGCTCTGACCGGGCAGAGTGTAGGTGATGCTGGCAGTATTGGCCAGGTTGCCGGTTCCGGAGATGTTGCTGTCGACAGTTACAGTGAAGCTGACAGTAGCAGAGCTGTTGGCCTTGATGCTGTCGATGGTGAAGGTGATGTTTCTGCCGTCGAGCTTACCGCCGTTGGCATCGGTAATGGTTGCACCGAAGGGAGCGGAATCCTTGACGACTACATTGTTGACTGCAACGCTGCAGGGATTGAACACCTCGATGGTGTATTCGATTTCCTGACCCTTCTTGACCAGAGAACCGTCGGCAGGATCACTGCTCTTGACGGCGGTCAGCTCGGAAAGGTTGGGGAGAACACGGATGTGAACGGTGATCTCTTCGCTCTTGAGGCCTTCCTCGGTGGTGATGGTGTTGGAAGAAACCTCATAGTCCTCCATTGTGGTCTTGATGACCTTCTCAATGGTGGTCTCGTTGGTGGTCTCACTGGTGACGATGTCAACAGTGATGCCGCCGGCGATCTTGTTGAGGTTGGAGCCGAGGTGATACTCGTAACCGCCGGCACCGATCATGCTCTTAACGATGACAACACCGTTGACGTGACCGTTGGTGGCAGTCCAGGTAGCATAGGGAGCGATAACGCAGCCCTGAAGGCTCAGACCGTTGGTGGTCATGGTCTCGGCCTCATAGAAGTTCCAGATAACCTGATCCTGAAGCTTCTCCTTGTTCATGTTGCCCTGGCACTGTTCCCAGGAACCGCCGCTGAAGCTCAGGTTCTTGCCGGAAACGTTTACGACGATGTCATCATCGCCGAAATCGCCGATGAAGTCAACCTGACCGATAGCGATGCTGCCGTCGATGTAGAAGATGTGGGGAGTGCCGGGAACGTGGTTGGGGTTAGCAGTCAGCTGGACACCCTGAGTCCACCACTGGTTACGGGCGGAGGTGCCGTCCGGAGCCATGGAGGCATACTTATTGGAAAGAGCGGTGTAGACCTCGCGCAGAGCTGCGACGTAGTCTCTTACCCACTGCTCGTTCTGGGTGATCTTCCAGCCGCCGTTGTTGTTGACCTGACCGGTGATGGTGCCGCCAACAACCAGAACGTGCTCCTGAACAACGCTCAGAGCACCTGCAACAGTCCATGCGCCGGTGATGATTAGATCGCCGCCGATTGCAGCAGCGCCTTCAACGTCAGCGCCGTCCTGCTTCATGGTCTCGAAAACAACCAGGCTCAGGTCCGGTCCGTAGATCGGGGTGATGGTCTGGATGGTTTCGCTGGTGGTGATATACTTGGTGAATTCGCTGCCGGGACCCCAGGTGTCCAGCTTGTAGGTGAAGCTGTCTTCCCAGCCGGCAGTGCCGCTGTAGTTGTACTCGCTGGAGCCGTTGGGATCGACCTCGAAGTCGACAACGGGCTGGCTGTACAGGCTGCTGTCGGGAACATAGGTGAAGGTACCGTCGGCATTCAGGGTAACAGTACCGTTCTTGGCGCCTTCAACAAGCTCAGCGGTGTACTTTTCGAGCTTAAGGGCGGCCTGTTCGCCGTCAAGACCTGCGATGTTGCCGTTGACAATGGACTTGGAGTCCTGTCCGTCGCCGGACTCATCAACAAGCTTGTTGAGAGTGTCGTCGTTGGTCAGAACGCCGGAAACGCCATTGTTGTTGGCATTGAGGTTTTCGCCCTGATCGATAACATAGTAGTCATCCATGCCCTTTGCGGAGAGGATGATCTCGTCGATCTGAACGACCAGCGGGGACTTGGTGACAGTGCCCGCAGCCTCGGTGTAGCTCAGCATACCCTGCTCAGCAACGTCGACGATACCATAGACCTTGGAATCGTTGACATTGATGGTGTAGCTGAGGGACTGGATGTCCTCGGTGATGGTACCGACTTCCCACTTAACGATGTCTCTGGTGGTGACGACACCGTCGATGGTGACAGCCTGATCCTGCAGGACCGTGGCGGTACCGGTGGAAACCTTGATGCTTGCGCCGTCGACATCAAAATACTGAGGAATGATGTCGGTGTAGACAGCGTCAGTGGCTGCTGCAGCTCCGCCGGAGGTGGGCTTTGCAGCGGTCATGACGGTAATGTCAGCGCTTCTTTCGTCCTGAGCAGCGCCCTTGGATACCGCGACCTCACCGGCAGACATGCCGGCAACATTGATCTCGGCAACCTTACCGGCTGCTGCGCCGAAGCCAGAGAAGAAACCGCCGTAAGTGCTGACGAGTATTGTGAGGCACAATACTACGGACAGAATCTTACTTGAGGTTTTTCTGGATCTTCTTTTAGTCTTCATAAAACTAACACCCCTTTCCTTAACCTCCGCCTCCGGAGGTTAACCTAACAAAACGTGAATCAGACGGTGCACCCCTTTTTCCGCCGTCACCACTGGCAGAATGGTATAGGGATACCACACCCATCTTTTTCTAACGCCCATATATTACCATACGAGTGTCTAATTTTTGCATCATTTAGCATAAATTTAGATGCAATTTGAGATTTTCAGCGCTCATTTGCCCAATATATTTAACTTGGTTTAAAATCCCCCTGTCCGGTCCGCGATTCACCGCCTCCGTTTCATTTGATCTTCATGTAAAGCGCACCGTTATCGCCTTTCTGCCAAATGATTCTATACAGCAGACGCTCGTCGGTCCCCCACAATATCTTGTTGTTTTTTATTAATTCTCTCATGTTTTGCATCTTTCCGTCCTGTTGACTATCTCCGATTGCGCTGCGTTTTCTTTTTCTGTTAATCCGGTCGCGCCGCTATTGTAATAACAGACAATTTATCCGTCTCCATGCAGTAATATCTCTCTCATTTATTCATTTCTGTCACATTAATTTCCTGAATTTATCACATATTTTCTCTTCCTATGCCGCGTCTGATCCCGTTTCGGTCTCTGTGTAATCATCCAGTCTGAAGACAAGCACCGTGATATCGTCATCCCCTGTTGCACTGCAGCGTGCTGCCGCCAGCGACAACAGATCCCGCGCCAGCTGCTGTGCGTTGTCGGTCGATATCCTGTCAAGCTCCTCGATTATCCATTCGCTGCCTTGCGATACCGCTCCGTCGCTGGTCATAACCACAACATCACCGCATTCAAGCTGTATTTCAACGGAACAGCTGTCCGGCCGGCTCATGATGCCCAGCGGCAGGGATTCTGCTTCCGCCGTTCTGACTCCGTTCTTTCCTATAATATATGTTGACACCGCTCCGGCCTTCGTCAATGTCATCCGCCCGGTATAGACATCCACTCTGGCACAGTCAACCGTAGCCAGCGTTTCCTCACCCGAACTTGCCTGCATGGCTGAATTTACCAGCTCAAGCGCTCCTTTCTCTCCGAATCCTGCACTGAGCAGCCGGCGCATCAGATCGCACACCAGAGCCGCATCCACTGCTGCACGCCCGCCGGTGCCCATTCCATCGGACAGCAGAACAACAGTGCCGCCGTTCACCCCGTTTATGATATCGCAGACATCGCCGCACAGCCGTCCTCCTCCTTTGCTGTGCTGCGCCATCCCCACCGACAGACTGTACACCGGCAGGCTCTCTGCCGTTACGGCAAGAGAATCTCCCGCCCTGACCGTCTGCGGACGGGCAAAGTCCATATTAAGCCCGTCGGACAGAATGCTGATGGAATCATATTCAGGCTCCGGATAATCCTCGCTCTGCCGCAGGGTCATGTTGATAACCACCGATCCATTCTGCCTTCGCACACAGCTCACATCCTCCGCTGCCACTCCGTATTCATGCAGCAGTTCAGATGCCGTCCGGCTCAATTGCCGGCAATCCTTCTCTTTCCGGTCATTTTCTTCCGCCAGCTCGCTGAGCAGCTGTCCGCAGCCGCTCAGCTGCCCTGCCACAGCCTGTCTTATCTGCGCAATCCGCCGGCTGGCACCGGAGTCAGCTGTGTATTCGGCATAGCCGGCATTTATCTGTTCGGCCATCTCACCCCAGCGGGCACATCTCGACCGAAGCTGTTCCGGAGTGTTCATTCGGTCAAGCCGCCCGTCCCTGCGCAGAATATCGGAGAGAGAATCAAAAAGCTGCTGCGTCTGCTCACGTGAAGTTCCCCAGCAGAAGCCCGATATGGCGCAGTCGGCACACACCTTTCCGGTTGCTCTGCGGCACACCATGTTCGCCTTTGGTGCATCCAGCCTGTCCAGCATCAGCGACACTTCGCTCACTGTACGCGAAGCATCCTCCAATCCGTGAGCTGCTTCAAGCAGCCGCTGCGAAACATAGCTGCCTGCAGCAGCCGTCACCCTTCCGCTTTTTTCTGGCTCAAGCATCGCAAACAGAAATGACAGCCTGTCTCCTCTGATCACTGAATACATGACCGCCGCTGTCACTGCTTCAATAAGTATATATATATCCACCTCGCCCGATGCCAGCACACCCAGAACGCAGCACACGGAAAAGGCCGCCGAAGCCGCGATCTTCCCCACCGGAGAGAACAGAGCCGCAGCCAGCCCCGCCACAGCCATGATTCCCAGCAGAGCGAAGCGTCCTTCCGCCAGCGCAAGCACTGTTCCCAGAGCTATCCCCGCAGAACCGCCGCCCGCAGCCCCGAACCTTGCCGAAACAGCAAGCAGCACTGTCATAAGCATCGTCGATACCGGCGACAGTCCGAATATCTCAAGTCTGCACAGCGGGATGGAGATAACACACAGCGAGGCTGTCAGACAGTAAATATCCTGAGCGGTCAAAGACCTGCTGTTTCTGTTTTTCCAGCAATCCAGACCGCTGACAAAGAAATATGCACCGGCCGCTGCCATAGCGCCCTCGGCAAAATACGCGGCAAGGTCGTAGCTTACGTCCGCACCTATGGAGGTCGTAACCACAACACCGGTAATCACCACACCCGCAAAAGCAGCGGCGGGAGCAAAGAACGGACTGCTTTTAACCGTTTTTAGTTCTGCAAGCGCCCATTTTATCCCTGCTGCGGCAAGGGCTGACGCAGCACAGCGCAGTGTTTCGGCGTCATTACCCGGAAGGATGAATCCCAGCAGAATTCCGGCAACGGCAGCTGCCGCAGATCCGGATGGCACTGCGGCAGCAAAGGACGCCCCGAACGGGTAGATGCCTTTCATCACGCCTGTTCTGCCAAGAATTCCGGTTCGCGCCAGTGCAAACCCGATCAGTACCGGCAGCAGCTTTAAGCCGAGCCATTTTGCCTTTTCGCCGGCTCCTGTTCCGTATCGACTGATTGCTTTGCCGAAAAATTCCCTTTTCATTTCTGACCTCCGTTTAAACTTCCTTCCTCTTTTTAAGAGGCTTTGACTGTCATTTTAACCTGCCGCATCCGCAACCGGTGTCGTATTGCGCCGCACAGCAGATATTGTTGACAGGCTATGCGGAAAACGAAAAACACCGCTCCCCGTATTGCCAATACGGAGTAGCGGTGCTATAATGTAATCAGGTTAATACCCATGAATATTTATGAACGGATGTGAAATTTCAGGAATGGATTCCATAATTATACAAGGTCTTGAGGTGTTTGCTTACCATGGTGTGCTGCCGGAGGAAAAGCGCGACGGGCAGATGTTCTATCTGGATATGGAGCTGAGCGTGGATCTGAGTTACGCCTCTGTCAGTGACCGGCTGGATCAGACCATAAATTACGACGATGTGTGCCGTATTGCCGGCGACACCATGACCGCGAAAAGCTTTGACCTTATCGAGCGTGCCGCGGGAGCTGTATGCGACAGGCTGTTTGACTCCTTTCCGGTTCTGGAAAAGGTGGTCATCACCCTGCGCAAGCCCCATGCTCCTCTGTGCCGCAAAGTGGATTATGTGGCGGTAAGACTAGTCCGTGAGCGTGGACGCTAACAGGAAGAATTATGAAACGGCACACTATTTAATGAACTCAAACACCGGATATTGCTCTGAATAATATGAAAACAGGGATGTCGCATTGCTCTTGCGGCATCCCTGCTGTTTTATTCCGTGATGTCGTATCTGCTGCCAAGGCGTGCAGCCAGCACCGGCTCCACAAGTGCCTCCAGCAGCAAACCGTCGGCGGTGTATTCTTCGCTCAGTATCTCTCCGGTAGCCCGGATATCGGCTGCAACGCCCAGATCGGTAAAGGGCAGCAGCATGTGCTTGCGCACCGGCTTGACCGGCATCGCTTCGTCGATGGCAGTGAGCAGACGGTCAAGGCCGTCACCGGTAAGAGCTGAGATGCGCACTCCGGTCACTCCCGCAAGCTCGGCAGGGTCAGCCCGGTCGCACTTGTTCACAACAGTCAGTATGGGCTTATCCGCCGCTCCCAGCTCACTGAGCAGGTTACGGGACACCTCAAGATGACTGCGCATGTCGGCATCCGAACCGTCGCACAGCAGCACAATGATGTCTGCATCGGCCGCCTCTTCAAGTGTGGATTTGAACGCCTCCACCAGATGATGGGGCAGGCGGCGGATGAATCCGACGGTATCCACCAGTGTAACCGATGCTCCCGACGGCAGTGTAAGAGCACGGGACGTGGGGTCAAGGGTAGCAAAGAGCTT
>JAZUOR010000336.1:0-11996 GCA_045604745.1 Acutalibacteraceae bacterium
CTGTCCATCCCGACGTCAGCCTTGGTATCGCTCCCGGCTCCAAGCAGGTCTACAATATGCTGGCAGCCAACGGCGCACTTGCCGACATCATTGCTTCCGGTGCCCGCGTGCTGGAATGCGCCTGCGGCCCCTGCATCGGCATGGGTCAGTCTCCCAACTCCGGCGGTATCTCCCTGCGCACCTTCAACCGCAACTTTGAGGGACGCAGCGGCACCGCAGACGGTCAGATCTATCTGGTCAGCCCGGAAACTGCAGCAGCCTCTGCCATAGCCGGTGTGTTCACCGATCCCCGTGAGCTTGGCGATGCAGTAAACATTGAGATGCCCAACAGCTTCCTTATAAACGACAACATGGTTGCCGCACCCGCACCTGAGGCTGAAATGGATACCGTTGAGATACTTCGCGGTCCCAACATCAAGCCCTTCCCCGTCACCGAGGCTCTGCCCGACAGCGTCGAGGCAAAGGCGCTGCTGAAGGTGGGCGACAACATCACTACCGACCACATCATGCCTGCCGGCGCAAAGATCCTCCCCTACCGCTCCAACATTCCTTATCTTTCCCAGTTCTGCTTCGGCGTGTGTGACAAGGAATTCCCTGAGCGCTGCAAGGCCGAGGGCAAGGGCATCGTGATCGGCGGCAGCAACTACGGTCAGGGATCCTCCCGCGGGCATGCCGCCCTTGTACCTCTCTATCTGGGTGTCAAGGCAGTCATCGTCAAGTCCTTTGCCCGTATCCACCTTGCAAACCTCGTCAACGCAGGCATCGTTCCGCTGGTATTTGAGAACGAAGCCGATTACGACAGCGTTTCCCAGATGGACGAGCTGACTCTGCCCAACCTGCGTGCCGAGCTTGAGAGCGGCAGAGTCACCGTTGAAAACAAAACCACCGGAAAGACCTTTACCGCACTGTGTCAGGTTTCCGGCAGACAGAAGGACATTCTCCTTGCCGGCGGTCTGCTGAATTACACAAGAGAAACAGTTGGCAGATAACCCTTGCCGGACACCACAGATATTACGGTGTAAATCAGGCAGTTCTATCCCTGCAACGGAATTCTGCGACGTTTCTGTGCCTGCCTCACCGGTCGGTCTGTCAGGTATGAATGCGCCGATTGTCTCAGACATAACATTGGTCACCGACCATTGAACATAATCTAAAAATTTACCGGAGGAACACTATCATGGACGAGAGACTTACCGCTGCCGTAGCGCAGTTTGAAAAGGTCATGGCTGCTCAGCTGGAGCGCGTTGACCGCATGAAGAACGACGGAGATTTCGTCGATTTTGAGAAGCTTGACAAAATTATCGTAGGCGTTTGCGGCGGCGACGGCATTGGCCCGGTCATCACACACGAAGCCGCCCGCGTCACCGAGTATCTGCTGGCTGACGACATAGCTGCCGGCAAGGTAGAGATCCGTTACATAGACGGTCTGACCATTGAAAACCGCGTTGCCTGCATGAAGGCCATCCCCGATGACGTTCTGGCTCAGCTCAAGGAGTGCCACGTCATCCTCAAGGGTCCCACCACTACTCCCCGTGCCGGCGATCCCTGGCCCAACATTGAGAGCGCCAATGTCGCCATGAGAAAAGAGCTTGATCTGTTTGCCAACGTTCGCCCGGTCAAGGTTCCCGAACAGGGCATCGACTGGACCTTCTTCCGCGAGAACACCGAGGGTGCCTATACTCTTGGTTCCTGCGGCTGCAACGTCAGTGAGGATCTGGCTGTTGACTTCACCGTAACCACCACTCAGGGCACCGAACGCATCGCCCGCCTCGCCTACGAGTATGCCCGCAAGAACAACAAGGGCAGAGTATCCATCATCACCAAGGCAAACGTTGTAAAAACCACCGACGGCAAATTCCTGCGCCTGTGCCAGGAGATCGGCAAGGAATATCCCGAAATAGTCACTGACGACTGGTACATTGACATCACCACCGCCAAGCTCATCGACGAGAAGCGCCGTCGTGACTTCCGCGTATTCATTCTCCCCAACCTGTACGGCGACATCATCACCGACGAGGCTGCCGAGTTCCAGGGCGGCGTCGGCACTGCCGGCAGCGCCAACTATGGCAAGCACTACTCCATGTTTGAGGCAATCCATGGCTCGGCTCCCCGCATGATGTCCGAGGGACGCGGCATATACGCCGACCCCTGCTCCATGCTGCGTGCAACCGTCATGATGCTTTCTCACATCGGTCGTCAGGAGGCCGCCGACAAGCTGGAGCGCGCACTCGACATATGCATGTTTGAGGAAAAGAAACTGACCATCACCGGCCGCGATACCGGCTGCACCTGCGAGCAGTTCGGCGACTATGTGATGCAGACCGTCGAAAGACTGTAAAAAGAAAGCCTGTGATATAAATGGCCAAACGAGACAACATCTCCATGTCAGTAATACGGAGAGTACCGCGCTATTACCGGTACCTCTCCGATCTGCTGGAAAACGGCATCACACGCATATCCTCCCGCGAGCTTGCCGAACGCATGGGCCTGACCGCATCTCAGATACGGCAGGATCTCAACTGCTTCGGCGGTTTCGGTCAGCAGGGCTACGGGTATGACGTTGAGAAGCTTTACGAAGAGCTTGGACACATACTTGGCGTGGGGAACCAGTACGATGCTGTGCTGGTGGGCTGCGGCAATCTCGGAAGAGCCGTCGCTATCCATCTGCTCAACTCCTCCGATGCATTCCGTCTGACCGCGGCATTTGACAAAAACCCCATGCTCATCGGCGCCAGCATACAGGGTCTGCCTGTGCTGGATTCCGATTCTCTGGGCGATTTCTGCACCGACCGCAAGCCCACTGCCGCTTTTCTCTGCATATCTGACGAGGGTGCAGAGATGGTCACAGAAACCCTGTACGCCTGCGGCGTACGCTGTTTCTGGAATTTCAGCCACTTTGACATTACCATGAAGTACCCCGATGCCATCGTGGAGAATGTGCATCTGACTGACAGTCTGCTAACCATGTGCTATCAGATCACCGATGCACTGGAAAACGCACAGAAATAAAAACCGCATGCAAAAACGAGGCAACGGCGATTTGCCGTTACCTCGTTTGGTTTGTAAGCAGAATTATCAGTAGCTGTATATATCCAGCGGCGAAGTAGCATGCTCAACATCGGTCTGAGCATCAATGAACTCAAGGGCCGCTCCGGTTCCCTGCACAACACACAGTTCCGGCTCAAAGGCCAGCAGCACACGCAGCTTGGTCTTTTTGGCAAGCAGCTTGTCCATTCCGTACAGCATGGAGCCGTCGCCGGTGAGGATCATGCCCTTCTCGTAAAGGTCTCCGATCAGCTCAGGCGGTGTGCGTTCAAGAACGCCCTGTACCGCACGACAGATAAGGATACTTGGCTCCTCAAGCGTTTCCAGCAGCTCGTCGGAGGTAATTTCGATCTGTCTCGGCATGCCTGTGGTGGCATCTCTGCCTTTGACTATGCCGGTCAGCAGGCGGTCACGGGGATAAACACAGCCGATTTCTTTCTTAATGCTCTCGGCTGTACGGGGACCGATAAGAAGATTGTGGGCTTGCTTTATCTGCTTGGTTATTGCCGCGTCGAAGGTGTTGCCCGCCACCTTGATCGAGTCGGAGACAGCCAGACCGTTAAGACACATTACTCCGATGTCGGTGGTTCCTCCGCCTATGTCGCACACCATGGTGCCGTAGGGCTGGGCAATGCTGAGCCCTGCACCAAGAGCGGCAGCTATGGCCTCGTCAATGAGGCACACCTTGCGGGCTCCGGCTGCACGAAGTGCGTCAACTACCGCGCGCTTTTCCACTTCGGTAACTCCGATGGGCACGCACACAACCACTCGCGGCATGATCATCTTGTTGCCGCACACCATCTTGACAAAGGTGGTCATCATGGCCTCGGTCAGCTCATAGTTTGAGATGACTCCGTCACGGAGCGGATAGACCGCAGCAATGCGGTCAGAGGTGCGCCCAAGCATTTTATAAGCCTCGCTGCCAATGGCGAGGATATCATCTGTATCGCGGTCCACCGCGACTACCGCCGGCTCGTTGAGGACTATTCCCCTGCCGGGCGTATAAATCTTTACGGCTGATGTGCCAAGGTCTACGCCCACATCAATGCCTATATCAAGATTAGCCAAAGCTTTGCTCCCTTGCTTTAAATCGTCGAAAATGCAGATTTACGCATTTGTCCTATCAATTCAGTATACCCAACAGCGGATGATATGTCAATGGTCGAAAGGTGAACACGATGAATAAAAAAACACAATGCGCACAGGTAGTCCAGCGCCTCAGGGAATTATACCCTGACGCCGTATGCTCTCTGGTTGAGCGTGACCCGCTGCGGCTGCTGATTGCCGTACGGCTGTCGGCTCAGTGCACCGACGCACGGGTCAATCTGGTTACTCCGGTGCTGTTCGAAGCCTTCCCCGACCTTGACTCGCTGTGCAGCGCTAAGATCGAGGAGATTGAGGAGATCATAAAACCCTGCGGTCTTTTCCATACCAAGGCAAAGGATATCAGCGGCATGTGTCACCAGATACGCGACCGCTTCGGCGGGCGTGTGCCGGACAACATGGACGACCTGCTCTCTCTGCCCGGTGTGGGGCGAAAGACCGCCAATCTGGTGCTGGGCGATATCTATGGTCAGCCGGCTATCGTCACCGACACCCACTGCATCCGAATCTCCGGCAGACTCGGACTTACAGACTCAAAGGATCCTTTCAAAGTGGAAAAGCAGCTCAGAGAGATCGTCGAGCCCAGTGAGGGAAACAACCTCTGCCACCGTTTTGTTCTGTTTGGACGGGACGTGTGCATGGCACGGTCACCCAAGTGCGGTGAGTGCAGCCTTGCGGATATTTGTCCGGCGGGAAAAACACGATAGTCGCCGAAGCTGACGAAAGGAACGCTGATATGGACAAATTTAAAAGAACACTGCATAATATGTTTATTGCAGTGGGTTTTGGTACAATGGTGTACGTCCCCATGCTTCTGATCGACAAGGGTCTGAATGATACTATGCAATCCGTGCTCACCTGGGTAATTGCATCTGTTTTGTACGGACTGTCATTTGGAATATTGGAAATCAGGTCAAGAGCCAAATATCCCATACATATCGCTGTATGCTTCATTGTTACAATCGCTACCAGATTGGTTTATTCATATATTGAGAACGGAACCGTTGATGTATTCAGGACGGTGGCAGTCACACTGCCGATATTTGCAGGGGTTTATATTGCGTTGTTTCTATTTATGAAATACATCGGAAACGCAAAAACGAATGAGTGATTTTACAGATTTGCATAGAGTCAGCATGCTACAGAAGCTCAGATAATACGCGCTTTACGGCGCTGAGATAAAGATTCGGAGGAATCATGGCACTTTTAACTGCACAGAACGTCTCGCTGTGGTTCGGCGAGCGGGAAATAATGAGCGGAGTCAACTTTTCCGTTGAGGAAAAGGCTCGTATGGCGCTTATCGGCGTCAACGGCTGCGGCAAGACCTCGCTGTTCAAGATGATAACCGGAGAACTGACACCGGACGAGGGCGAGATAGTCACTTCGCGAAATACAACCATCGGCTACATGGAGCAGATGACCCTGAGGGGCAGTCTTACCGTGTATGATGAGGCACTGACCGTTTTTGCTCCGCTGATGGAGATGGAAATTCAGCTGGAGCGGCTCCACGACGAGGTGGAACGCAGCGGAGGAGACCACAAGCTCATAGAGCAGCAGCAAAGACTGACCGATGCCTTCAACGACGGCGGCGGTCTTACCTTCCGTGCCCGCACACGCTCCGCTTTGCTGGGACTGGGTTTTGACGAACAGCAGCTGAATCAGTCCGTAGATACTCTGAGCGGCGGCCAGCGTTCCAAGGTTCAGCTGTGCAAGCTGCTTCTCTCCGGTGCAAATCTCATGCTGCTTGACGAGCCTACCAACCATCTGGACATCGCTTCCACGCGCTGGCTGGAGGAATATCTGCTCAGCAGCCACAGCGCATACATAGTGATTTCCCATGACCGTTATTTCCTCGACAAGGTTACTAATACCACTCTTGAGCTGGAAAACCGGAGGGTAAGCATCTACGACGGCAGCTACAGCAAATACCTTGACAGCAAGATGGAAAACCGGGAAATCGCCCAGCGCCATTACGAAAACACCCAGAGAGAAATGAAGCGCATACAGGGCATTATAGACCAGCAGAAGCGGTGGAATCAGGCGCACAACTACGTCACAGCCGCCAGCAAGCAGAAGCAGCTCGACCGGCTGGCAGCCACCCTTGTAAAAGTGGATAATCTTCCAAAAGAGATACATTTTCGCTTTCCTGTGCGGGAAAGCTCCTGCAACGAAGTTCTTGTCGCCGACCGGCTGGCTCTGAATTACGGCGAAAAGGAGATTTTCTCCGAGCTCAGTCTGCGCATAATGAGGCAGGAACGTGTTTTCCTCATAGGCTCCAACGGCTGCGGAAAGAGCTCACTGCTCAAGGTTCTGGCATCTGTCCTGCCCGGCAAGCGCGGCAGCTTCACACTTGGCCCCGGCATTGAGCTGGGTTATTTTGAGCAGACACTGAGCAACCTGCATCCGGAAAAGACGGTACTCAACGAAATCTGGGATCGTTATCCCCGCATGACCGAAACCGAAGTGCGCAGCTCGCTGGCAATTTTCCTTTTCCGCGGCGACGATGTGTTCAAGACCGTCGGACTGCTCAGCGGCGGTGAGAAAGCCAGACTTGCCATGCTCAATCTGATGCTTTCAAAATGCAATTTTCTTCTGCTGGACGAGCCCACCAACCATCTTGACATAGCCTCACGCGAGGCTATCGAGCAGGCTCTGCTGGAATATGAAGGGACGCTGTTCATTGTTTCCCACGACCGCTACTTCATCAACCGTCTCGCCGACCGGCTTTACTATATGGACGAAAACGGCCTGACCGAATATCTCGGCAATTACGACGATTTCGAAGAGCACCGCCCGGAGGTTGAAACCGCAAAGCCCCAGCAGAAGCCAAAGAGCGCTCAGGCCAACGAATACAAACTGCGCAAGGAGCAGGCATCGGCTGCCCGCAAGCGCAAGACACAGATACAGCGCACCGAGGCAGAGCTTGAAAGCATAGCTGCTGAAATGGAACAGGTCAACGCCGAGCTGGCGCTGCCCGAAACCGCGTCCAGCTATGAACGTGTGCTTGAGCTGACCGAACTGCTCAACGCTCTGACCGAGCGCGAGACCGAGCTATATATATTGTTAGAGGAACTATGCGATGAAGACGACGGATAACCGCACGATGTCATTTTTTATCACAACCCTTGGCTGCAAGGTCAATCAGCACGAATCCCAGCTGATGGCTGAAAGCCTGCGCACTATGGGAATGGAACAGCAGCAGGGCTCTGCCGGTGCGGACGTGATAATAATCAACAGCTGCACTGTCACTGCAACAGCTGACCAGAAGACCCGCCAGATGCTTCACCGGCTGCGCAGAGAGAATCCCGACTCGGTCATATGCGTGACCGGATGTGTGCCGCAGGCCTGCCCCGACAAGACGGTATCTCTCAGCGATGCCGACATCATCATCGGCAATTCCAACAGGGAATCGCTGCCCGGACACATTGAGCACTTTCTGCACAATCGGGCTCCCATCGTTGACATTGTTCCCCACTCTCCCACCTCAGGACTTACCGGAGGCGTAGTGGATTTCGGCGAGCGTTCAAGAGCTTACATCAAAATCGAAGACGGATGCAACCGTTTCTGCGCCTACTGCATCATACCCTATGCCCGCGGTCGTGTACGCAGCCGCTCGCTTGCAGATATCGAAGCTGAAGCCTCCGCTCTTGCGCAGGCAGGCTACCGCGAAGCAGT
Organism: Acutalibacteraceae bacterium; assembly: GCA_045604745.1. GTDB lineage: Bacteria > Bacillota > Clostridia > Oscillospirales > Acutalibacteraceae > SIG598. Next base: position 7,825 of record JAZUOR010000336.1, read on the forward strand.
GCTTGTGGGCATCAATCTTTCCGCCTACGGACAGGACTGCCGGCTGACCCTCGCCGATGCCGTGAAGGCTGTTGCTTCGGTTGATGGCATTGAAAGGGTACGTCTGGGCTCGGTGGAGCCTGATCTGCTCACGCCGGAGCTTATTGAGTGCCTTTCTGCCGAAAAGAAATTCTGTCCCCAGTTCCACATGTCAATCCAGAGCGGATGCGACGCCACCCTTGAGCGCATGCGCCGCCGTTACACCACTGCTGACTACACCCGGCTGGTGGAAACCATTCGGACAAGGTTTGACAACCCCTCTATTACCACTGATATAATGGTCGGCTTTCCCGGCGAAACTGACGAGGAATTTGCCGAATCACTTGCCTACTTCAGCCGGATCGGCTTTGCAAGGGCACACTGCTTTATCTATTCCCGACGTGAAGGAACGGTCGCTGCGGAAATGCCCGATCAGGTCCGTCCTGAGACTCAGAATCACCGCGCTGTTCAGCTGCGTGCAGCTGCAGAAGCATCTGAACAGTCCTTTATGAACGCTCAGCTTGGTACGGTGGCATCAGTACTCGCCGAACGCCGGAGAGAGGACGGCATGTGGGAAGGCTATTCCATGAATTACACACCCGTTCGCTTTCACGGAGAGGTGCAGCGCGGAGATATCGTATCTGTTGAACTCTGCGAGGTAAAGGACGGTTATTGCGTTGGTCAGCTGAAGCAATAATACCCGCTTGCAGGTTTTATCACGGAGGTTTGATATGGCTTTTGATTTCAAAAAGGAATACAAGGAATTCTACATGCCAAGGAGACGACCGGAGATCGTAAATGTTCCCAAAACCAATTACATAGCGGTCAGGGGCAAGGGTGACCCAAACGAAGAAAACGGAGCTTACCAGCAGGCAATCAGCGTTCTGTATACCGTTGCCTACACACTTAAAATGAGCTACAGAACCGATTACAGGATCGAAGGATTCTACGAATACGTAGTCCCTCCACTCGAAGGCTTCTGGTGGCAGGATGATGTCGGCGGCATTGACTACAGCAGCAAAAGCCTGTTCAACTGGATATCCGTTATCCGTCTTCCGGATTTTGTCTCCGGGAAGGATGTTGCATGGGCAAAGGACACTGCATCAGAAAAAAAGAAGCTCGATTGTTCAGCTGTGGAGTTATTTACCGTTGACGAAGGTCTGTGTGTCCAGATCATGCATATCGGTCCGTTTGACGATGAACCGGCAACGGTTGCTCTGATGGATGCTTATCTGAGTGAAAACGGATACGAAAACGACCTTGGCAAAGAACGCTTACATCATGAAATATACCTGTCGGATGCAAGAAAGACTGCTCCGGAAATGATGAAGACCGTCATCAGACATCCGATAAGAAAAATTTGATACCTCAAGACTTATCCCACCGGACACCTCCTGACTCCGGTGGGATAAATTATCTGTTTCTGTGACATTCTGAATTATTTGCTGTCAATATGAGTGAAAGGCCTTTATCTGCCATTATACTCTCCGGGGAGGAAAAGCCATGGACGACAAAAGAATAATAGAGCTTTACTGGCAGAGAGATCAATCTGCCATCGCACATACTGCTGACAAATATGGTACAGGATGCAGCCGGATTGCCATGAACATACTGGACGACAGGCGTGATGCCGAGGAATGCGTCAGCGACACATGGCTGCGGGCATGGAACAGCATTCCTCCCCAGCGTCCCGAATTCTTTTTCGCGTGGCTGAGCAGGATAACCCGCAATCTTTCACTCAACCGCCTGTCAGCCAACCGTGCGTCAAAACGGTATTCCGGGCAGGCGGCCATCGCTCTGCACGAGCTGGAGGAATGCGTTTCCGGAAGTGACCTCACAGACTCAGATGACGGTGTCATCACCGAAGCCATCAACGAGTTCCTGCGCACTTCACCGCCCCGCAACCGAAGGCTGTTCATACTGCGCTACTGGCAGCTTGAACCGGTTGCCTCCATTGCCGCTCAGTGCGGTATGAGTCCGAGCAATGTGACCACCGTTCTGTGCCGTATGCGAAAACAGCTCCGGCTTCACCTTGAACAGAAAGGAATAGATTTATGAAAAGCGAAAAACTGCTTGAGCTTATTGGCGGTATCGACGACCGTCTGGTTCACTCGGCTGTACATCCGGACTCTTTGCAGCGTACCGCATGGCTGCGCCTGGCAGCAGCTGCGGCGGCAATCGTGCTGACAGTATGCATAGGCGTGATCATCGCCGCAGGGCCTGCGAAAAAGCCGGGTAATCCGCCGGTCTTGTCTTCAGTAAGCGGAAGCTCTGTCATTGCTGATACCTCTGAAACCTATCAGTCTCTCGACCAGCTTCTGGAGCATCTGAGCCGTCATGAAAACCATTCGGACGACAGCCTCAAGGAAGGCTCCGCCGGCAATTCCCGCGGTGTTGCCCCATCAGGGATCATCTGCAGCACAAATGCCGTGATTGTCAACGGTTATGCCTGTCATGCCGGTGAGAGCGGCGTAGTTATTTCCAGCCTTGACGGAAACATCGTCACGCCGGTGCACACAATTGACTCTCCCGGAGCCCGGCTTCTGAGCTACGGGAATTATCTCATCGTCGCCTGTCAGAAAGATGTTTCCTCACCGGAAAACGACTTCAGCTATCAACTCGACACACATGTCTGCATATACGATATGACCAAGCCGGAGACGCCTGTTTCCGTTTACTCTTCCAGCCAGACGGGCAGCTTCTGCGGTGCTTTTATCAGCGGGGAAATGCTGTGGCTTCTGTCCAGTGACGGCGAATGCGCCTGCGGATACTCCCGTCTTGAGGACAAAAGCAGATATATCCCTGAGATAATCGTTAACGGCTCGCCGACCGGACTGACCGACCGGCAGCTGCACATTCTGGGCGAGCCGTCCATGGTTCGCTATCTTGCCGTGTGCGGCGTGAAGCTTGATGATATGTCCCTTGCTGAATCTCAGGTGCTCTACGGCGATCTGGAAAGCGTACATTACGGAATGGGCTATCTTGCTCTTGAGGCACGCACAGCGCAGAACAAGCGCATCACACAGCCTGAGGTGTATGTATTCGGTCTGAGTGAAAAAGTCGGGTACAGCGGCAGGATAAGCACCGCAGCTGCACTGGATATACCTGACAGCTGCCGTCCGGCGGTTGCCGGTGCGCAGAGCTTTGAACTTACCTCACTGACAAAATCCGGCTCCCCTTATCTGCTTACCGGCAGACTGTTCACTGCTGACGCGGATAAAGGCAGCAGCCGCATAGCTTTCATCTGCGTTGAGGATGACCTGAACCGCTGGTCGGCAGGACTATCGGAAAGCATTTCCGGTGTTATCACCATAACCGAAACCCTCGATGAAAAAGAACGGCAGATAATCTGCTACTCCACCTTTGAGCCCGATTACTCGCAGAGGGGCCACTTTGCCTTCGCTTCGTACGTAGATGGCGTACGCGTAACGACGCCGGACATGGATATCGACCATCTGGACGGTATCGACATGATGTACTCCTACGGTTCACCTTACGGACATTTTAACACACTGATGCCGGTCGAAGACGGAATATATCTGCGTTACGGAGGCACACCTGACTGTCTCAGAGCCTACGATCTTTCCGACCCTGAACAGCCTCGGCTGATAAACGGAAACGCAGTATTGCTTGAGAGCATGCAGCGCTTCTGCTACAGTCACCATGCCTATGGCGACGGGCGGTTCGGTGCAGTGGTGCTTACGCCCGGACTGGATGAGGAGTCAGAATACAACTATCGTGACCGTTATCTGACGTGCGAATATGTTGTATACAAATACGAACCATCATCCGGCACTCTGTCCCCTGTCTCGTCCATTGCTCTGAACGGCTATAACGAGCTGACCGTTCTTGAATACAGCGGTACCAACTACTGCTTCACCGCCTCCTCCGCTGTTCCAGTTCCGGTAAACTGAGTGCGGTTATGGTTGAAATAAGCGGCGCAATGTGGTAAAATAAGCTGGATTTTCACCTCATGCATGAGGCAACCGTTTTATTCACGGAGGCGTAACCCATGATATGCTACAGATGCGGGCGTGAACAGCCCGATAAATCCCCCTACTGCAAGGGCTGCGGCACACAGCTGCGCCGCCCGAAAAAAATCAGAAGCGAGAACATTTTCAGAGTACTTGGAAATGAAATTCCGGTAGGCTCAC